>DAOVRY010000135.1 GCA_030633645.1 Pseudomonadota bacterium
CCTTGCCTGGCTTTCCCATTGACACACAACCAACTTTATCCTATGCTTCCACAACTCGTATGATGAGGTAGGCCTGAAAATATATCGGGACACATTGGTGTCCAAAATAACTGGTTAGGCAGTGTATGAGCTTTCAATCACAAGCCACTCATGATGTAGAAGCGCGAATTTATTGGAGTATTGGAGTGCTGGAGTAATGGATACCTTTCTTTTCCCCAATACTCCAGGTTACTACGGCATGAGAGCTCGGTTTTATAAATATTTTACTGGCTGTTTTGTTCACAGCAATAGTCTATTTTGGAAATCAATGATCGGGACATAGAAAGGAGTCAGACATGTATCGATACAAGCGCCTTTTGCTAGGGATTTCCTTTGCTAGCCAAAACGGAAGCTCTATCCGGTATGCAGCCATGGTCAGTCGGTTGGCCAAATCTGAGAAGATTACCTTTGTCCACGTTGTCAGCAAGGTAGATATTCCAGAGGACCTTCTCGAGCAGTACCCGGATCTATTCCCGCCGATTGATGAATATTCACAGCAGCAAATGGAAGTCCTTGTGAAAGAATACTTCGACGGCCATCCTGGCGCCCAGCTTGAGTATGAAGTTGCCGAAGGGTCGCCATTGATCGAGTTGCTACGCCGGGCAAAACAGAAAAAAATCGATCTTATCGTGATGCGCAAACGACGGACACCTACAGCGAGCGGAACCCTGTTTGAAAAACTAGCCCGGAAAGCCCCCTGCTCCCTGCTATTCATTCCTGAGGGAACAGGGCCTCAGTTTACAAACATCCTGGTCCCAACGGATTTTTCAGAAAACTCAATGGACGCAATGGAGGTGGCCGTAGGCCTTGCTTCGGCCTCCGGGACACCAGAGATCCATTGTCTCCATGTCTATGAGGTCCCCATGGGTTATTACAAGACGGGGAAGAGCTATGAGGAGTTTGCTGAGATCATGAAAGGGCATGCAGAAAAAAAATATCAGGAATTCATGAACAAAGTTGATCTTAAGGGCATTACTGCAACACCTATATTCAAGCTAGAGGAGAAAGAATACAAGGGTATTGAGGAGGTAATAGAAGAACACGACATAGATCTGCTCATCGTTGGGGCCAGAGGAAGAAAGGCCGGCGCTGGCGTCCTGCTCGGGAGCGTGACAGAACACCTCATCCAAACCACCACGATTCCCCTGCTGGCAGTAAAGAAGAAAGGGACCGGCATGAGCCTTCTTGACGCACTACTGAGGTTATAGGGAGGGTTCAGTCCTCTCCCCTTGTGATCACCTTTGTGCCAAATTTCTCTCTGATCTTATCCATAGCCTGGTCAACCTTTCGTTCCTTGACCTTATTCTGCTCTTTTTCAAAGAGCCCCAGCTGCGCATCCTCTGCACTTTTTTCTAGGTTGGAAACTGCGACCCCTATGAGCCTGACCTTTACTCTCAAAGGTCCGTTTAGTAGGAGTTTCACAGCGGTTTCTGATATTGTCTTGGAGCTATCTGTTGGCTGAGCAAACGTGTGGCTTTTGGTAATAGCAGAGAAATCACTGAATTTTATCTTGATGGTTATCGTGCCTCCTTTGAGCCCTTCCTTTCTCAATCTCCACGCAACCCTCTTAGCATGGGAGGCAATGTGCCCCTTGAGAACGCTCAGATCACCGGTGTCTGACTCCAAGGTACCTTCTGAACTAATTGATTTGGCCTCTGCATGGGCAACCACAGATGAGGCATCTGCGCCCTTTGCAAGCTCGTGCAGCCTGTGGCCGAAATTACCGAGTTCCTTTGAAAGGCGTTCCTCGCTGAATCTCCCTAAATCCCCAACCATCTTGATTCCATAGCGCTGGAGCCTTTCTAATGACCTTTTTCCAACACCAGGGATTTTTTCTACAGGCAATCGAGGGAGGAATTCCTCAACATCATTTGCTAAGATTATCTTCAAGCCATCCGGCTTATTCATGTCCGATCCAATCTTTGCCAAAAACTTGTTAGGGGCAACACCTATGGAACAGGTCAGGCCGATCTCTTTGCGGATCCTGTCTTTTATACGCCGGACTACCTTCTCCGGCCTGCCAAAAAGCTCCTCTGTTCCCGTAATATCAAGATAGGCCTCATCAATGGAAACCTGCTCAATGCTCGGTGTGAAGTCTTTTAGAATATCAAGAATCTTTCTCGAGACCTCTGCGTATCTCTCCTTTCTTACCGGAAGAAAAATACCGTGAGGGCATTTCTTTTTTGCCATAAATACTGGCATGGCAGAATGAACACCAAATCTCCTGGCTTCATAATTGGCTGTAGACACCACTCCCCTCTTGGTAGTGCCGCCAACAATCACGGGTTTTCCAGCAAGAGAAGGATCATCCAGCACCTCGATTGCTGCAAAAAAGGCATCCATATCAATGTGGAGGATTGTTTCGGTCAAGGTTTCTTTAAAATTAGAGTTAGGCTATAGTTGTTGCAACAACAGGGGGATATGATTGCTGCAGCAGCTGAAAAGTTTTGGCGACTGGCGACTGACAACCATCAACGGACATTATCATGCCTTGTCATAATGAGAGAACTGCATAGTGAAGGTGGCTCTACCCTGGGAGGAAGAGCGAAGAGCTGTTGAATAGCCAAACATATTGGAAAGAGGAACTATAGCGGCCAGTATCTTAGCTGGTCCTTTGGTGGTAATCCGCTCTATTCTGCCGCCTCTGGTATTCAAATCATTGACCACATCACCGACAAACTCTTCGGGAACAATGATTTCGACTTTCATGATAGGCTCCAGCAGAACAGGCGAAGCAGATTCACAGGCCTCTCTAAAGGCCATTGATGCAACAATCTTGAAGGAAAGCGGGGTTGAAAATTGTTCTTTCAACGTAGCATCAAAAAGAGTGGTTTCCACATCGATCACCGGATAACCCATCAAAACCCCGCTTTCTGATGCCTCCCTTATCCCTTCATCTACCGAGTCGATAAACTCCTCCGTCATCAAAGGGTTTGAACATTTATTGACAAAGCGATTTCCAGTTCCTCTGTCCATGGGTGAGACCTCTATGGTAACACCGGCAAAGTGCATGACACCGCCCCATTCTCTGTCAAAAACGCTCTCAGTTGTAGCCTTTTTGCTAATGGTTTCTCTGTAGACGACCTGCGGTTTTCCGGTGTTTACATCAAGGGAGAATTCCCTCTTGAGCCGCTGGGCCAAAACCTCCAGATGAAGCTCGCCCATACCGGAAATTATCATCTGGCCAGTGTCCTCATCGAGAGCAAATCGAAAGGTAGGGTCCTCATCATCAATTTTCTGTAGAGTGTCTATGAGCCGCTCCTGATCCTTCACCTGTTTTGGCTCCACAGCCATGGATATTACTGGCTGATCGAATTCCATTGCCTCAAGTAACAGAGGATGATCCTTGTCGCACAGGGTATCGCCGGTAATGGTCTCCTTCAGGCCCATAACTGCAACAATATCACCGCAGAGAGCCTGGTTAATTCTCTCTCTTCTGTTTGCGTGCATCCTCATGGCCCTCGCCACCCTCTCAGTGACATTCTTGGTGCTGTTGTAAACTACGGAGCCTGTTTTCATGGTTCCAGAGTAGATTCTAACATACGTCATTCTTCTTCCCTGATCCATGGCAACCTTAAATGCCAGGGAAGCGAGCGGCTCCTTTGTGGTTACAGACCTGGTCTCAGGTTGTTTTGTCTTGGGGTTGATACCGGTTATTGGTGGGACATCGAGCGGTGAAGGAAGACATTCAACAATTCCATCCAAAAGGGGTTGTATCCCCTTGTTTCTCAACGCTGCACCACAGAAGATGGGGACAAGGGTGAGCTTTATGGTGGCGTGCCTGATTGCCCCCTTGATTGATTGAATATCTATCTCCTGTTCAGAGAGGTACTTTTCCATGATACTGTCATTGGTATCAGCTAACAGTTCCAGCATCTCCTCCCTCTGCCTGAGAGCCGCTTCTCGGTAACTTTCTGGAATGGCTACTTCCTGAAAAGAGGCGCCCAGATCATCCTCATTCCACACAATAGCCTGCATCTTTATCAGATCGATTACACCTTGAAAGTCCTCTTCCTGTCCCCACGGCAACTGAAGAACCAATGGTGTAGCACCAAGCCTTTCCCTTATCATCTTCACAGCGTTCTCGAAATCTGCGCCAGGTCTGTCCATTTTATTTATAAATGCTATCTTGGGAACCCCGTACCTGTCCGCCTGATGCCAGACCGTTTCGGACTGAGGTTCAACACCACCTACAGCGCAGAATACCCCGATAGCTCCATCCAAAACCCTCAAGGATCTCTCAACCTCGATCGTAAAATCCACATGTCCCGGCGTGTCTATGATATTTATGGTATGGCCAAGCCATTCGCAGGTGGTAGCCGCAGAGGTTATGGTAATGCCCCGCTCCTGTTCCTCAGGCATCCAGTCCATAATAGCCTCTCCATCATGAACC
>DAOVRY010000218.1 GCA_030633645.1 Pseudomonadota bacterium
AACTTTTCTTTCTAAAAAAATATTCATAATAAAGAATTCAGGGTTCGCTTGATTGAATTTACCCCTGAAATTGAATAGAGTGATAGCACAGAACAAGGTTGATGATTGAGGGCCGAGGGACTCTTAGCATATCGAGATTAGATGAATGCAGGTGATTGAGAACATCTTAGAAAGCATAAATCCTACGAGGTTGTAACAGGAGGTTGAGTGAAAAACTGGTCGGCAGCACTGCAGTTGCTGACTGTTGGTTTCTATGTACCTTTGAGCCTTTTGATACCAACAGGGGTAGGGTTTTGGCTTGACAGGAAAGCGCTCCACGAATTTCCTGTGTATACCCTCATTGGTCTCGGCGTTGGTACCGTCATAATGGTGTATGGGGTTTACCGCATGGTGCGCCCGTTTTTGCAGGAGGCCAAGAGAGAAGAAAAAAAAGAGCAGGTTCGCCCACCGATAACGAAAAGTACAACTTTGCTAAATTCAAAGCAGAAAAAGGATAAAGAGGAGGGATAATGACCGGGAAAAGGCACAGAGGGAGCCTTTTAAAAATAGTGGTGCTGACTGCTGCCCTTTTTGCCATGATTATTATCAGCTTTATCGGCAGTAAAGTGGGCAGTGGTATAGTTGGATCTGAACCGGTGAGTTTCCTTGATGTTGAAGCCCCCAAGTATCACCCGGCCCCTGAAAGACCTTTCTCCAATCTTCCCATAACGAATACCATGATTACCGCATGGATCAGCACTGCGGTGCTGTTTGGTTTGTTTTTCATAGGCACCCGTAACATGAAACTTGTGCCCACTGGATTGCAAAATTTTCTAGAGCTGATAGTTGAAGCAGCAGCAAACTTTATTGAAGACCCGGCAGGGGAGAAACATGGGAGATGGTTCTTTCCTGTTTGCACTACCATCTTTCTCTTTGTTGTCGCCAATGCCTGGGTGAGCCTTATACCCGGCTTTGAGACCATTAGTATACATGGAGAACCCTTGCTCCGCAGTGCCAATACTGACCTCAATATCCCTGCAGCACTTGCCGTAGTATCTTTCTGCTTTGTTGAGTATTGGGGATTCAAGGCCAAAGGAATTTCCTATCTGAAGACCTTCTTTCACTTTGGTCCTCTTTGGCAAGCACTGAAACAAATCTTTACCGGTAACATCAAGGCTGGAGCAGGTGGTTTATTGAACGGTGTAGTAGCCATTTTTGCCGGGATACTAGAAATACTCAGTCACCTAATCCGCATGATGAGCTTTACCTTCCGACTTTTTGGCAATATGACGGCAGGGATGATACTGGTCATGATAATGCTCTTCCTTGTTCCTTGGGTCCTTCCTACAATATTTTATGGCATGGAAGCATTCTTTGGCTTTGTTCAAGCCATGATATTTGGCGGCTTAACCTTGGGGTTTGCTTGCGCCGCAGTTATGGAAGAAGAATGAGGATGGATTTGCCTCGGTTGGGGAGAAACCAAAAATAGCGTTTTGTCTTGAGGTAATATACAAAAAAGGAGGTTGAACTAATGGAAATTTGGGCAGATGTAGCGAAGCTTATAGGTGCAGGACTTGCAATCGGTTTGGGAGCTCTTGGACCAGGCATTGGCATCGGCATTCTCGGTATGGGTGCCATGAATGCATTGGGACGCAATCCTGAGGCCAGAGGGCCCATAATGACAAACATGATTTTAGCCATTGCCTTTGCTGAGGCAGTGGCCATTTATGCCTTGGTGGTAGCTATTTTGCTTATCTTTGTGGCATAATGGCTTAATGGTGGAAAGCGAGAAAGGATAGCTCTATGGAAGGTTTCTTGGGGTTAACACTGCCGAGCTTTATTGGCCAGCTGATCAACTTTCTCATCTTGCTTGGGCTGCTCACCTTCTTTGGGTATAAGCCGATTCGCAAAATGCTGGATGAGCGGTCAAATAGGATAAAACAGAGCATGGAGCAGGCTGAAGCCACAAAACGTGAATATGAGCAGGCTCAAGTGGAAGTAGAAAAGCAGATCAGCAAAGCACGCGATGAAGGGCAATCAATCATTGGGAAGGCAGCACAAGGAGGAGAGAGGGCTAAAGAAGAAGCGAGACAAGAGGCTCGAAAGGAGGCCCAGGCCATTGTTGAGAGGACTCGAGCGGAGATAGAGCGAGAGCGGGATAAGATTGTTGATGAGTTGCGCAAGGAGTTTGTTGATACAGCTATCCTGGCTGCTGAGAGAGTAATCAGTGAAACCTTGGACAAAGGGAAGCATCGTCGGCTTATTGAAAAGACGCTCGAGGAAAGCGCTACCCTCAGGAGAAATTAGAGTCAAAAAATGCCCCGAGTAAATCCTGGTAAACGATATGCGCAAGCAGCCTTTGAGTTGGCATTGGAGAAGGATGACCTGGAAAGCTGGCAGGTGGACTTGAGAAAACTTACTCGTATCGCAAAAGATATGAGGCTTATGAGTTTACTGGAAAATCCTAAACTGCCTTTTAATACCAAAAAAACCCTTCTGGAAGAGCGGCTCGGGAAAGTAACTCCTTTAATTCTCAATTTAGCCTGTCTTCTTATGAGCAGGGGCAAATTGAAAATTATTGGCAATGTCTCTCGGCAGTATGATCAATTGCTCGATGTTCATCACGGTATCGAACATGCTGAGGTCGCTACTGCTCTACCCTTGGATGATGAGGACAAGGCGAGACTTGCCAGTCGATTGGGTGAAATGGTTGGGCACAAGATTATCATTGATGCCCAGACTGACCCATCCATCATCGGGGGATTCAGGGCCAGAATCGGTGATATGCTCATCGATGGGAGTATACACAATACATTAGAATCATTGAGGAAAAGTCTGACCGGGGCTGGCAGATAATAGACAACGAAGTATTGCACTGATAGTAACAGATAGGAGGCACAGATGGCAGCGCGGGAGCAGGATATCGTTTCAATAATCAAAGAAGAGATTGAACATTTCGGCGTTGCGGTAACTACGGCTAATGTGGGCACCGTGGTGGAGGTTGGCGATGGCATCGCCCGGGTTCATGGACTGAGCGCTGCGAAATACAACGAACTGTTGCAATTTCCCCATGACATTATGGGGTTGGCTCTCAATCTTGAAGAAGATAATGTTGGTGCCGTCATCCTGGGTGAATGTAGCCGTATTAAGGAAGGTGACGAGGTCCGTGCAACCGGAAGGGTGGTCGAGATTCCAGTAGGCGATACGCTTATCGGAAGGGTGCTTGATCCTTTAGGACACCCCCTTGATGGCAAGGGACCTATTAAAACAGAGAAAACACGGCCCATTGAGAGGGTGGCGCCAGGTGTTACCATGCGGGAGCCAGTGAATACCCCCATAATGACAGGCATCAAGGCTATTGATAGCATGATTCCCATCGGGCGTGGTCAGCGTGAGCTCATCATTGGAGACCGCTTTACTGGTAAGTCAGCTATTGCTATTGATGCCATAATTGCTCAGAAAGGCGAGGATGTTGTCTGCATTTATGTGGCTGTTGG
>DAOVRY010000072.1 GCA_030633645.1 Pseudomonadota bacterium
CGATGCACTGAAAATTCAGGTACTCTCATCTTTACCCCCGCTCCCGGCAGTTGTTCACTTATCTGCTTTTCCGGGAGGTCATTAAAACAACCCTGTCACCATCTTCAAGACCGAGATTTCCTTGAACAATAACCTCCTCGCCGGCATTTACGCCCGAGATGACTTCTACATATACGCCGTCTGAGATGCCGAGTGTTACGGGCCGTATCTTGGCGACGCCGTTGACTGCTAGAAAGACAAACTTGCCTTCCTCACCCTCGGTAACCGCCTCAACGGGCACCTTCAGAACATCGGTCCGTTTTGTCAGGACAAGCTGAACCCTGGCGAACATCCCAGGTTTCACCCGATTATCGGGGTTTTCAATCAGGATCTCGGCCTTGAAGGTCCGACTATGGGGGTCAACCACGGGACTGATCCTAGAAACCTTCCCCGGAAACGTCTCGCCTGGAAAGCCGCCCAGAGTGATACTGGCCTCCTGGTCAGGCCTGACTGCCTTGACCCTATTTTCCGAGATATTTACCACCGTCTTGAGACGGCTCATATCCACGACATCGAGGAGCGCCTTTGTGGGCATCAGTGGCGGTGAAACGACCTCTCCCGGCTCTACATTTTTATGGGCTACGACTCCGTTGATAGGGGAAGTTATTGTAGCATTTTGAAATTGTCTCCTGGCAGTGGCCAGGGCTGCTCTGGCCTGCCTGACCTGCGCCCTCGCAATATCAATATCCTCTTTGGTTGCTCCGATCTTTGCCATTTCAAGTTGTGCCTGTGCAGACTGGTACTGTGCCAGAGCAGCTTCGCAGTGCGCCTTTGCCTCGTCATATTTTGTCCTGGGGATTGATCTATCCTTCAATAGGTTGGTCATACGCTCAAATGTGATCTTGCATATGTACGCGTTGGCCTTAGCCTGAGCCAATGCGGCCTCTGCCTGATCGATTTTTTCCTTTCTCGTCCCGGCCAGAACCTTGGCAAGACCTGCCTCTGCAGTGGCCACGGCTGCTTTTGCCTGCTCAACTGCAAGTGCAAGCTCCTTTCGTTCCAGTTTGATCAGGACATCTCCTGCCTTAACAAGCGTGCCTTCCTCGACGAGCACTTTCTCTACCCTTCCCGGGATCTTTGAGGTTATCTTCACCTCCTGTGCAGGCATGAGAGTCCCGGTTAGTGAGAGTGTCTCCGCAAGGTTTCCTTTCTGGGCCGGGACAACTACTACCTCCCTCTCGGGATCTGGCTGCTTGATGTTAGCAGAACCCTTGTCCTCACAGCCCGGAATAAACAGAAGAAAAACTAAAAGGATCAGGGCGAAGACCGCCAAATTTTGGTTATCCGGTTTCATTATTTCCCTCTCTCCTTTCGGGCATCAGGCCGTAAAAGAGGATAGTCATTAATTCATCGAGATAATGCTCAATCTTTTCTTCACTTTCTTGGACCAGCCAATTTAGCTCAAACCCCCTGAAGCCATGTGCAATCGCCCTGGCTGTCAAAAGGGCATTATTAGTGTGAAAAACACCTTTTTCTACTCCTTCATTCAAAATAGAGCGAAGGATATTCACCTCCTGCTCGAAAAGCTCGCTACGAATGCTCTCTGCACTGGGCAAGAGGTTCTCTATTCCCTCGCGATCCAGATTCAAGAGATTTATGGCCTGACGCATGTATCGGAACTTGGCTCTGGCAAAGGAAACCAGTTTGTCTGTCGGTGAGACCTCTTGAGCTACGGAAGATGAGATCTTTTCCACAATCTCATCCATTTCTCGGCGGAGGACTTCGAGGTAGACATGATCTTTGCTCCCGAAATAGTTGTAGATTGTCGCCTTGGCTACCCTGGCCATGCGGGCCATCTCGTCCAGACTGGTTTTGCGAAGGCCATATCGCGCAAACATCCTCTTGGCGGTATCCAGGATGGACTCCAATTTTTCTTGTTTCATGTTTTTCTCCGTGTATACTTTTATACTGGAATCGTTTTTACGTATAAATAATTCACAAAAGAGCGAATGTCAACAACAAAATGTAAGAAAAGTCTTTTCAAAATGATCTACCATCCAAAACAAATCCATCGAGAGAAATCGACTTGACTGGGAAACAGAGCTGTGATTGAATTCGTTGGGTTGCAATCTGAGATGCGGGATATGCGGATTCTGAATTTTGAATTGTGGAATTGAGAATAGCATGCAGTAGGCAGTAAGCAGTCAAATGGCAAATGACAATTGACGAATGACAAAGGAGGTGTTTTAGTTCAATTTAGGCACGTTATTACCATGGATATCAGAGTTCTGAAAGATCTTTTACTTATTATCTATAATTTTTGCATTTGGAGGAGGGGAGAAACAAAAAAATCCTTTATTAAAGTGATCCCTCTCTTGCCAGCCTGAGAGAATGAATCTGCTTAGTCCGCCCACCTTGTTGTGGATCTCAACCTGTTTAATAGCGAAATCTTCTCTAAGAACGATTACCTCGAGGTGATCAATATCTATCCATGGAGGGTCGGGATTAAGGAGGAGATGATAGGTATTGGTTTCAGGATGGGGCTTGAGGGTGATCTGAAAATTGTCTCTCGTATCTCTGATGCCCATAAGGATATCACTGAGTAGACGTAATTCACGGCCAAATTCCGCGGCGGAATATCTATAGGCCTCCTGTTTGAGAGGAAGGTACCACCACAGTGTCTGTCCATCGGTAAGCAGTAGTTCCTCTTGTGGGGTTATCTGTTCAAGACGGAGAGAGTGAGGGGGTTTGAAATAAAGTCTTCCTTGGGCAACATCGTGCCTGTCCGCAGCTCCCAGCATTGCCATGGTCTTACTAATGGCCTCCCTGGTATACTCTGCTGTTATTCCCGTAGCGTTTTCATATCTATCTCTGATACCTTGAATGACTGTTGATACGTTATCATCAGGTAACGCCTGACCTACGAACATAAAGCCGGAGAGAAAAAGGAAAAGCGGAATTGTAAGGCGGGATCTCGAACTCAAAACCGTTCCCTCCTTGTGAAAACCTCTCGGGGCCTGCTTCCGTCAGATGGACCTACTATTCCCTCTTTCTCCATGGCCTCGATCATCCTGGCAGCTCGGTTATATCCAACTCTGAGTTTCCGCTGGACCATGGATATTGATGCCTGACCCGTTTGGTAGACTAATGCCACTGCATCCTGATATTTTTCATCTTGCTCGCCTCCGAGCTCTTCAATTTCCTCCTCCGCGCTGATATCAGTGACTATAGATGTGTCATAGTCAGGTTTCATCTGCTCTTTGAGGAAGGAGGCAACCCTTTTGACCTCATCTTCAGACACGTATGCACCATGGATTCTCGTAAGCTTAGCTACACCTGGCGGTAAAAACAACATATCCCCATCTCCCAAGAGCTGCTCGGCTCCCATGGTATCAAGGATTGTCCTCGAGTCTACTCTTGATGACACCTGGAAAGAGATCCTGGTCGGGAAGTTGGCCTTAATAATCCCTGTTAAAACGTCTACTGAGGGTCTCTGGGTGGCAATTATCAAATGAATCCCTGCTGCCCTTGCCATTTGTGCCAGTCTTGTCAGAGACTCTTCGACCTCCCTGCTGGAGACCATCATAAGGTCAGCGAGCTCATCAATAATAATAATGATGTATGGGAGGTGCTCCTCGGTCTTTTTGTCCATGTCAGGTTCAACAGGACCTCTTTCCTTCTTAATTTTGCGGTTATAGGCCTCTATGTTCCTCACACCTTTGTCTGAGAGAAGGGTATACCGTCTCTCCATTTCGTCAACAGCCCATCTCAGGGCATTGGTTGCCTCTTTTGGATTGCTGACGACTGGGTGCAATAGATGGGGAATGTCTTGGTACGGCGAAAGTTCTATTCTTTTTGGGTCAACCATGACAAAGCGGACCATTTCCGGAGGGCTCTTAAAGAGGATACTGTTTATCATGGCGTTAATAGATACACTTTTGCCTGTTCCTGTTGCACCAGCAACGAGAAGATGTGGCATTTTGCTTAGATCAGTGATCACTGGTTGACCGATTATGTCCATTCCTAAGGCAATGGTCAGCCGGTAGGGAGAGTCCCGAAAAATCTGGCTGGATAGGATTTCCTTTAAGGTCACGAGTCTTCTCTTATTGTTCGGTATCTCTATTCCTATAGCTGATTTTCCAGGGATTGGCGCTACAATCCTGATATTTGATGCCCTCAGGTTGAGTGCAAGATCATCTGCTAAGGAGGCTACCTTGCTTATCTTGACGCCTGGTGCTGGTTTGAATTCATACATGGTAATCAGCGGGCCTGGGACGATCTCCACTACCTCACCTTCAACTCCGAAATCCCTGAGCTTCCCTTCGAGCCGGAGGGCATTCATTCTCAGGCTCTCTTTCTCCACCTCGGTGTCTGATGGTTTGGGGGTTTCATCTAAGAGATCCAAAGGAGGCAGTTTGAACTCACCGGGTACACTCATAAAAGGGAAAAATTCCTGGGTTGGTTTAGACACTTTCTGGGAAGGGGGTTCAACAATAGTCAGTTTCCTCTCTCGGCCTTTAGCAACCTTTTTTGTGATGGTTTTTCTTGTTCTTGCTCTTTTTCTTCGCTCCATAAATTTGACCCATTTTTCTTTGGTATACATAGCAATACTGGAAACTACCTCCCAGATTGTGCTAAAGAGCCTACCAAAGGAGAATCGGGTGATGAACATGAAGGAGATTACAAAGATGGCGAGAAAAAGTGTATATGCCCCGAAAAAATTGAATACCTTCTTCCCTTGTCCGGCACAATGCAAGCCTGCCAACCCTCCGCTAACCAGTGCGCCCCGGTAAGGCATTCCATCTGGTTTGTAAAGGGAGACCAATGCAGAAAAAGACAGAACCAGCAGAACGAGACTTACCGACATCCAGATTGGGCCAGAAGGAAACCTACCCCTGAAAAAGCAGATGGCGAGGTAGAGGAGGATGGCTATGAGCCAGAAGGATGAAAGGCCAAGAAGCAGAAAGAGGCAGCCGGCCAAATGGGAACCTATAGGCCCAAAAAGGTTCTTTGTCTGGTCAAGAGCCCCTGCCCTTTCCCAGAAAAGTGAATCCTGGGGATTGTAGGATACAAGACTTACTCCAACAGCAAGGGTTAACAGTAGAAAAACTACTCCCCAAATCTCCCTTTTGATAGGGTAATCGGACGATGCCTTAGCCATTGTGCTACTTTCTTTCTATGTTAAGATCTTGATGCATTCGCAAAAAGTCGATTTTGCTCTATCCGTGAGCGTTTTGGGCGCACTTAAGATGTTTCCCGCTTCAGCGGGACTAAAACTCGGTATAACGCCCTCAAACAGTTATCATTTCTTAACGCTGAACATCTCAAGCGCTTCTCTCCCAAAACGCTCAATCTCGTTCACAAAACACTTTTTGCGAGTTTGTCAATCTTGGTATCGTTCAAAAGTGTTGGCATAAACAATATAGAGTTATCATTCGCTCTGATGAGGTCATGCCTGTTGGACGCAGAATAGTGCAAAGGTATCGCTGTTTGTTAGGTAATTCATCGTATCACAACTTTTGCTCATCATCGAAAAATTATTGGTAAAGCCGATAATTTGTTAATTTATTTACCTCTTTTTACCAGAAAACAGGTGAAAGAACCATCGCTTTGCTCATCGATACAGGGTAACGTCAAAGTCCAGGGTATGGATGTCTTTTTTTTGGTTATGCCCCTGGCCCAGACCTGGCTTATAGGGCATGAGTATATGTGCTTGGTCTGCTAAATAACACTGCGAACATGCGATATTTCAGAAATGTCGCGCCAGGGCAGGCCTATGACATGGCCCCTTACTGGGTCGATTCAAAATGGTTTATTGCGCCCTAAGCCTTAGAATCATAGGCTCCATCTATATAAACCATTTTGAAACGCCCACTCATCTAAACTATGTGGGGCATAATCCAAAAAAAAGATA
>DAOVRY010000141.1 GCA_030633645.1 Pseudomonadota bacterium
ATTGGAATAGTGGAGTGATGGAGTATTGGAATGATGGGTAAATTTGTCCTGACCAGCGTAAAAGATCTACTATGCAATAAGTTGTAGAAATTCCGAGGTATAATCATGGCCTTGTTAAAGCTTGAGAACGTGACAAAACGATTTGGTGGTTTGGTGGCAGTGGATAAGGTGAGTCTCGAAATTCAACCAGGCGAGTTAATTGGCATAGTGGGGCCTAACGGAAGCGGGAAAACTACCCTTTTCAATGTTATCAGCGGAGTCTATTATCCGGAAGCAGGAAGAGTGATCTTCGACGGGAAAGATATCACCCGATTGCCTGCACACAAAAGAGCACCCCTTGGGTTGGGGAGAACCTTTCAGATTCCCAGACCTTTTAGCTCGGCCAGCGTGAGAGAAAATGTAGCGATTGGGGCCATGTTTGGAACATTGGCAGATAAAGTCACCGTCGACGAATCTCTGGAGATAGCCGATAGATATATTGATATGGTTGGATTGAAGGCCCACACGGACAAGGCCGCCGGGACGCTGACCCCAGTAGAGAAAAAACTGATGGAGATTGCCCGGGCCCTGGCAATGAGGCCAAAGCTTCTTTTGATGGATGAGGCTATGGCGGGGATGAATCCCAAGGATATCGACGATATGGTGCAGTTCATTAAACGGATAAAAGAGGAAGAGAAGATAGCCATAGTGTCTATGGTCGAGCACATCATGAGGGCAGTGGCTGGACTAGCCGAGAGGGTAATGGTAATGAATCAAGGCGCGAAATTAGTGGATGCTAAAACAGAGGAGGCCTTGACCGATCCAAGAGTAGTTGAGGTATATTTAGGACATCCTACGGATGCATCCAAATGGCGATCTCAAGTTTGGAAAAATGGGAAAGATAGTGATGAATAGTATGTTAAGAGTCGAAAATCTTGAATCTGGTTATGGACCCATGCAGGTACTATGGAAGCCAAATTTGGAGGTTAAGAAAGGTTCGGTAACATGCCTCCTCGGGCCAAACGGTGTAGGAAAATCGACCCTGCTCTTGACCGTGTTAGGTTCGGTAGAGCCGTGGGGCGGGAAAATTATTTATGAAAATAAAGACGTCACCCACCTACCAACCCATAAAAAGGTAGATTTAGGCCTTACCCTGGCTCCAGAGGGAAGACATTTATTTGGTGAGATGAATGTCCATGAAAATCTAATTATGGGGGCCTATCGCAAGGAAGCCATTCAAAACGTAAATAATTCCCTTGAGCTTGTTTATTCTTTATTCCCTATTTTAAAGGAGAGAGATAGGCAACGTGCTGGCTCATTAAGTGGAGGGCAGCAACAGATGCTGACTATAGCCCGGGCACTGATGACAAAACCAAAAATGGTCATGCTAGATGAGCCGAGTCAGGGATTGGCACCAATACTGGTAGGAGAGGTTTTTGAGACGATCAAGAAATTACAGGCTGAAGTGGGCTTAACCATCCTCCTTGTGGAGCAAAATGCTGATGCCTCCCTTGATGCCGCGAACTATGTCTACATCATGCAGGGAGGCCAAATAAAAGTCCAGGGAACTGCGGATGAAATCAAAGGTTCATCTGATATTAGGGAAGCATATCTGGGAATATAGGTATTCCTCTTTTTTCTCTTACCTATGCACTAACTCCTGGTATGCCTCTTGAATTTCTTTGAATTTCTGTTCTGCCAAAACCTTAAATTCATCCCCGAGATGATTTACCTTGTCTGGATGATATTTTAAGGCCAATTTTCTGTAAGCCGCCTTAACTTCATTGAGTGCAGCACCTTTTTCTACTCCTAAAATCTCATATGGATCACGTTTTGAGAACCTTCGATCCGTTCGAGCCTTCTCTTGCTGCTCCTCTTGATAATATTCCCGTTCAGTGCCCTCCCCTTCCTGGTGGTAAGCCTCCTCATATCTGGCCCTCATCTTGCCCCGCCGGTAAATAAAATGATACCAGTACAGGACCCCCAATATTATCAAGTCATCAATCCATCCTAAGCCTGCAAAAAAATCAGGCAGGATATCGTAAGGGGAAATAACATACAGTATCAGCACGATATAGATCAAGAATCTCATTAGACAAAAACCATTTTCAAAGGCTTATCTTGGTACCAACACTATTAAGGATGAAGGATGAGGGAAATTCCTGAGAGAACCTCTTAATGGCCTCCCAGCCTGTGCAATGCATCGGGATGATGACTTCCGGTTTAATCTTCTTAAATTCTGTAATCGTTTTCTCTATTATAGGCTCAAAAACGGGCCCTGACAGATGAAAACCACCCAAAACGGCATGAATTCTATCGATCCCTGTTATCTTTTTGGCATAAAAAACAGTATTAATAATGCCGGAATGAGCGCATCCAGAGATCACTACCAGCCCCTTTTCTTTTAGATTTATTGCAAGGGCCTGATCATCACGTATGGGGTCAGGCTCTATCTTTCCATCCCTTTCCAAAGAGGCATTCGGTAACCCCTTTTCGAATTCCGTTACCCTTTCCACCTCGCCCGTCACCAGTATCATGCCTTGTGCCAGCAGAGATGGGGAGCTCTTTTCAGCAATCTGAATGCCCGCACTCTCCATATCCTTTCTTATAAGGGTTTGAGGAAACCTCAGTTTTCTCCCATCATCCAGTCCAAAGAAGCGGGGAGAAATAAAGGCATCAGGGTGGACTGTTAACGGGATAGATTTCCCCAGACTCTTAACTATGGGATACAGTGCACCAGTGTGATCCATATGACCATGGCTAATGACTATCGCCTCTATCTGCCCTAGATCTAACCCTAGAATCTCCATGTTATGGAGAACGCCTACCTTGGTATAGCCGCAATCAAAAAGAATAGTGTGAGATTCCTCACCTCTCTTTACCGTGACCAGAAGAGAGAGGCCATGCTCGGCCAACAGGGCATCATCGGGAATCTCTCCGCCCATTGCCAATGGAGGCCTCGTAGCGACAGCAGAATTCCTGAGAAGAACATCTACATAGTTATCCATCACGGTTACAACCTCAACGGTCTCAACCTCTTTCAATCTATTTGCCAGTTCATTCATCACCGCTACCTATCCTTTCCTCTTAAAAAAACATTTAAGAATACTACTATCTTCTTCGCAGCCCATAAAAATGAAAATAAGGAATAGAAATTCATCTAACTATACTACAAAACTTGTTTTCACTACAACACTTCTCTTGGAGTCACAGGGCCACATCATAGTCAAACCTAACCTAGTGATTTTTAAGCTTATTGCAGGATATGGGTATCTTTTTTTTGGATTATGCCCCACATAGTTTAGATTAGTGGGAGTTTCAAAATGGTTTATATAGATGGAGCCTATGATTCTAAGGCTTAGGGCGCAATAAACCATTTTGAAACGACCCAGTAACGTGAGATGTTATAGGGCATAACCAAAAAAAAGACACCCATACCCAGCACTTTGACGTTACCCTGCTTGGAATCATAGCGCAGTCAGAGTAATGGCTAAGTATTCCTTTCACGTTTTAAAGGAAGGGAAATCTTTTTGGATTTTTCCATTTTTATTGCTTCTCATCCCAACAGAACGCATTCTCCTGGTCAAAATCAGGAGTTAAGTGGTCTTCCGGTCTGAACGGATAGGGTTGGAAGTATACATTCTCAAAACCCAATTCCTCTGCCTTGCCCAGAACCGCATCATACTCCTCCGGTGAAATGCCCCTGTTTATTTGGTCTGGCACATTGTTACATGGCTGAAACTGGCTCATAAGGCTTATACAGACCTGGGTCGAAAGATTAGCCGCAATCCATTCCAGTATTTCGCATGATTCTTCACTGCACCCTGGCAAAATCAAGTGTCTCAGAATCAGACCTTTCTGTGCGTTTCCCTGATTATCAACCTCAAGATCTCCTACCTGTCTATACATCTCAGCAATTGCCTCAGTAGCTCTCTCGGCATAGTCTGATGCCTTTGAAAACCTCTGTGCGGTATCATTTCTTATATATTTGAAATCAGGCAAGTAAATGTCAACGATTCCGGCGAGCTTTTGGATCGTTTCAAAGGAATCATACGCACCGGTATTGTACACGATGGGGATCTTCAGGCCTTGGGCAAAAGCCCTATGCAATGCCTCAAGAATAGGAAGGATAGCATGTGTCGGGGTAACCAAGTTAACATTCAATGCCTTTCTTTCCTGTAGGAAAAGAAAAATGGAGGCGAGTCTTTCAGGAGAAACAG
Organism: Pseudomonadota bacterium; assembly: GCA_030633645.1. Classification (GTDB taxonomy): domain Bacteria; phylum Desulfobacterota; class DSM-4660; order Desulfatiglandales; family B25-G16; genus JADFWK01. The sequence goes on from DAOVRY010000141.1 coordinate 4,200, forward strand.
GAGACCCATGAATCTGCCAGCTAATCTGATAATTCTGGCAGAAGGTACATTTGAGGTTGCAACCTGCAAAGAATA
>DAOVRY010000139.1 GCA_030633645.1 Pseudomonadota bacterium
ATTATCTTTGAGGTTTCACGCCCCGAAAATAAAAGTCTTGAGATAATGCTTTTTGAAACTTCAAAAATAATAACACCTCCTGTTGAGCCTATGGATATCGCCTTGAGGGAATAGGGCATGCCATGCCTCATGAAAAAGCTGGGTCACTGATTCCCGAATACCGTATTCTTAGATGTCCGAATTTATGGTATGAGACACTAGCAACTAGAACTCAAGATATTTTGGTGTTCTGGGAAAGGGAATCACATCCCTGATATTGGTAAGTCCGGTTGCAAACTGGATGAGGCGCTCCAAACCAAGGCCAAAGCCAGAGTGAATAACGGTACCATACTTTCTGAGGTCCAGATACCACCAGTAATCAGCGGGGTCCAGGTTGGTCTCTTTTATCCTTCGTAACAAGGTTTTGTAATCATCTTCCCTCTGGCTGCCTCCAATGATCTCGCCTACCCTGGGGAGAAGAATATCCATAGCCTTTACGGTCTTGCCATCTTTATTAACCTTCATATAGAAGGGTTTAATCTCTTTTGGATAATCAGTTAGCACCACTGGCCTTTTGAATACCGTCTCGCAGAGATACCGCTCGTGTTCAGACTGGATGTCGTTTCCCCACTCAACAGGAAATTCAAACCTTTCCTTAACCTTGGATAATATCTTTATTGCCTCTGTGTAAGTGAGACGCTCAAAGTTGTTGCTAATAATGCCATCTATTCTGGATAAAAGATTGTCATCAACAAAACGATTCAGGAATTCAAAATCATCCTCACAGGTTTTTAAACTATCAGCAAGGATACTTTTAACGAGGTCTTCACCAAGGGCTACGTTTCCGTCCAGATCGCAGAATGCCATCTCAGGCTCTACCATCCAGAACTCTGCCAGGTGTCTCGAAGTGTTAGAATCTTCTGCCCGAAAGGTTGGACCGAAGGTGTACACGTTACCGAGGGCGAGGGCATAGACCTCTGCTTCTAGTTGTCCGCTCACAGTCAAATTGGCTGCTTTGCCGAAAAAATCGTCGCTGAAATCAACCTTACCATGCTCATGGGTGAGATTCTGGAGATCAAAGGTGGTAACGGTGAACATATCACCGGCACCCTCACAGTTGCTCCCGGTAATGATCGGCGTATGAAGATAGATAAAACCCCTTTGATGAAAATAGCTGTGGATGGCGTAGCTTATGGCATTCCTGACTCTGGCCACCGCCCCGAAGGTATTAGTCCGTGGCCTTAAATGGGCTATTGTTCTCAGATACTCAAAGGAGTGCTTCTTCTTTTGTAATGGATAGGCGTCGGGATCAGCCCAGCCAACTGCCTTTACTTCTGTGGCCCGAACTTCAACGTTTTGTCCTTTGCCAGGAGATTCAGCCAAGATTCCGGTAACAATAACTGAGCAACCAGTGGTCAATCTTAGGATCACCTCAGTGTAATTGGGTAAGGTGCTCTCAGCCACTACCTGGATATTCTTTATGGTAGAGCCATCATTTATCTCTAAGAAAGAGAATCCTCCTTTCGAGTCCCTCCTCGTCCTGACCCATCCCATAAGAGTAACTTCTGATCCAAAGTCACGTGAATCTATTAAGTGTGCAATTTCTTTTCGTTTTATCATTTTCTCAGATATATTTTTCGTTACTATTCAGCCACGAAGACACGAAGTCACCAATTACAATTATCAATTTTCAATTATTTGCGTCTTTGTGTCTTAGTGGCTAAATCATTACGATTTTTTTTTCGGATTCTCTCATAAAGTTGTGCACCCTCTATTCTATAATGAAATCCTTTTCAGATCGATCTCGGATCGCTGTTTTCACTCACCATATCCCTCATCATGTGAGAAACAATTTCCAGACCCTCGGGATCCTTTTCATAAGGCGGTACTTCATCTAAATCTGCCTCAATTATTTTCTCATTAAAGGGGAGAAAACCCAGGAATTCAAACTTGCTCATATTCTTGAGCAAAAAATCCTTATCCTTTTCTGACCTGATCTTATTTCCGACAATGAGGAGCTTTTTGATCCCCAGTTCTTCAGACAATCTCTGTATCTGACGGGCGGTTTCTATGCTCCTCCTTCCTGGTTCAACAATTACAATCATCTTATCGACAGCCCGCGCTGTTCCCCTGCCTAGGTGTTCTAGACCGGCTTCCATATCCAAAACTACAATTTCGTTTCGGGCAAGGATTAAATGGCTGACGAGAACCTTCAACAGGACACTCTCAGGGCAGATACAGCCACCTTCTGCTGTCTTTATTCCTCCCAAAACCATAAGTTTTACACCATCAACATCTATCGAAAGTTTTTCTGGCAGATCATTTACCGTGGGGTTCATCTTGAAGAAACCGCCCATAGTGCCAACCTTTGACTCGGTTCTCTCCTCAATGAGTGATTTCATTTGAGAGATAGGCGTGATCTCAGAGGCATTTTTTGCGCCCAGGGCATGAGCCAGGTTTGCGTCAGGATCCGCATCAATGGCCAGCACAGATTTTCCTTTCATTTCTAAAGATTTTATCAGGAAGGCAGCAAAGGTTGTTTTACCTACACCTCCCTTACCGCTAATGGCAATTTTCATAATAGTCCTTTGTTCATTGTTCCGCCGACAACTTACACTACCTAACTTTTGCTAAAAGAGGATAAATAATCATGCTGGCAAGCTCAGAAATATCTTCGGCAGAGAGTATGTCTTGAATTGAGCTATCAAAAAGGATAGCTCCATCAGGGGAAAATTCCTCATCTCCTTTCCAGATAGTAAGGGTGACCGGTATTTTGGGCAGGGCCTGTATGAGAACAGAGACATCCCCAATAGATGCCGTAGTGGTCCCATAGAGCTCCTCAGCAAAGAAAAGTAAGTTATCAGGTTGTTCGCCAAAGGTGCTGACCAATGGATATTTGACCCTTCTATTGAAGGCGTCTAAATAGAATCGCGCGGAAGGAATGTCCTGATAAGCAATCCATTCTCCTGCCAGATCCTCTCTGTTAACCCCGTTCAGGTAGTGAAGGATGATAATTCTCTCTTTTATTGGGAGCTCTTTATTCGAGTCTTGAGAAAACAACAAATGTGGCCAGGTAATGCTAATCATGCGGTTCAGAAACCTAAGCCTGATAAGAGCTGGTTCACCTTCTTTTTCTGTAAAGAGGGCGCCACTTAATCTGCACACATGAACTGGATTCCGCTTGCGCAGTTCCTTCTCTGTTATGTCCAAGGCCATGTTGTAGTCATCTACCCTTGGCATTTTGTTCTTCCTTTCAAAAACAATCCGATTTTGCTATACATAGAGGGATTGCAAAGGTAATCGAATAGGCCGTTATCTTAAGACTATTCTATGTATTTTAAAGCAAATAAAAAGTCAATTATATTGCCGTGAGAACAAAGAGAAAAAGGAATCGCCCTGATCAGGCGAAACATAGCAGAGGGGAGAACCAGGCATTTGCTCACCAACCCTTCAGGGGCGTATTAGAAGATCATAGGGATTTTGTTAAAGCGGGCGAGCCTGTTCCGTCAAGTTCTCCGCACAGTAATGCAACAGAAGAGACCGAGGAGGATCTCTTTAAAAGAGCAATGGAGAACGTTGTCCCCTTGAAGGGTATCAGAAATAAGATCCTGAGATCCCCGGCAAGCAAAGAGAAGCCCCGTGATGAGTTATCTGATCAAAGTGCAAAGGCCAGGGAATATCTTTCACACCTGGTTAAAGAGCCAGCGGCCTGGGATATTTCCTTCAGTGATGAATATATGGAGGGAGCTGTTTCGGGTGTGGGCCCAAAGATCATGAAGCGGCTCAGAAGGGGTGAGTTTTCCATCCAGGACCATGTTGACCTCCACGGGTTAACAAAGAAAGAGGCCGAATCTGCTGTTAATAGCTTCATAATCAAGAGCTATCAAAAGGACCTCAGATGTGTGCTCATTGTCCATGGTCGGGGATTGGGATCAGCTGACCATCAACCGGCCATTAAGACTGAACTTCCGGTCTGGTTCAGGAGGGGAGCTTTGAAAAGAATTGTCCTGGCCTTTGCGACGGCTCAGCCCTATGATGGAGGGGCAGGGGCGGTGTATGTGCTATTGAGGAAGAGATAACTAAAGTTATAAGTGAGCTAAAGTACTTAAAGTGACTAAAGTTAATGTGTCGCTTCGCTCGGCAGGCTATAGCCCTGTGCTACTTTCAACTTTGACAAACTCGTAAAAAGTCTTTTGTGAACGAGATTGAGCATTTTGGGAGAAAAGCGCTTGAGATGTTCAGCGTTAAGAAATGCTAACTGTCTGAGGGCATTATACCGAGTTTTAGCATTTTAGCTGAACATCTTAAGTGCGCCCAAAATGCTCACGGATAGAGCAAAA
>DAOVRY010000097.1 GCA_030633645.1 Pseudomonadota bacterium
ATCGTGCCCGACAGCTACCACGATACATTCAAAATCAGTATTCTCCTGAATAATGGTTGCAGCCATTTGTGGGCCCAAGAGCCCATAGCCTTCCCCTGGATCGGCATAGTTGGCCACTATGACCATTGTCTTTTTCATTTCTTTTCTATGCCCAGGTTTTTTCTAGCAGATTCCAGTTGATCCTGGCCGTATTCCCATCGGGCCATCAGCTCTTCTATTTTTTCTCTGACTTCGCTATATTCATCCAGGAGCGGTATGTTTTTATCTTTATCAGTAAAAATATCCGGATCTGAAAGGAGTTTTTCCAGGTCTTTTTTCCTTTGTTCTAAATCAGTGATTCGCTGTTCTACCGAGGTCAGCTTATCCTGGATTGGTTTCAGGGTTGATCTCATAAGTCTCCGCTTCTCAGCTTCTGTTCTTTTCTGATCCTTTCGGCTCTTCTTTTCTTTCCGGGGTGATTCCAGAACTTGCTTCTTGCCAGGTTGTAAGGGCAGATGTTTTGAGATCCGATCCAAGTGGTCGTAGTATTCGTCAAGGCTTCCCGGGTATTCCTCAATCATTTCTTCCCGTATATCCCAGATCTTTGTTGCCAGTCTGTTGACAAACGCCTGGTTGTGAGAGACAAAGATCAACGTACCGCTGTAGTCAACCAGGGCATCTGTGAGGATTTCTGAAGATATGAGATCAAGATGGTTAGTCGGTTCATCCATCACCATGAGATTTCCCGGTCTTACGAGCAATTTTGCAAGTGCCACCCGTGCTTTTTCCCCACCAGAAAGCATACCTATTGACTTGTTCACATCATCTCCCGAAAAGAGAAAGGCGCCGCATACACTCCTTACGGAACCTATTGTGTCATAGGGGACTGTCTGGCTCACCTCTTCGATTATTGTTTTTGTGGGATCCAGCATTTCCAGGTGGTGCTGTGCAAAATAACTCATGGCGACCTGCCGGCCGAGTGCTATCTCACCGGAATCGGGTTTGATTTCCCCTGCCACCATTCTGAGGAGCGTGGTTTTGCCCGAACCATTGGGACCGATAATCGCTATCCTTTCTCCCCGTAACACAGTTCGGGTAATATCCTTATAAAGGGTGTTTTGGCCAAAGGTTTTTGAGATCTCTTTGATAGCTACCACTTCTCTTCCGCTCCTTGGTGCAGGAGGAAAGGAAAAGTGAATGGTCTTTTGGGGCCGGAACGATTCAACCAATTCCATTTTTTTGAGCAGTTTTATCTTGCTTTGCGCCTGTCTGGCCTTTGTGGCCTTATACCGGAACCGTTCAATAAATCTCTGGGCCTCCTTTGCTCTCTGTTCCCGATTCTTGGCTTTGGCCTCGAGGGCCAACTTTTCCTCATCTCTGGCCTTCAGATAGAAATCATAATTCCCCCGGTAACTCCGTATGCCTTCCAATTCGAAACTGATGACGCGATTAATTTGCCTGTTCAGAAAATCCCGGTCATGGGATACAAGGATGAGGGCCCCGTTGTATGTTTGGAGGAATTGTTCCAACCAATGTACGGAAGGAATATCAAGGTGATTAGTTGGTTCATCGAGTAAAAGCAGGTCGGGTTCCTGATAAAGGAGACTCCCGAGGAGTAACCGCATCTTCCACCCTTCGCTCAGTGATGAAACCGGTCTAGAAAAATCATCAGGCGTAAAGCCGAGGCCTGCCAGGATCCTTTCGGCCTCATGCGGGGGAAAGTGCATCTCCAAATGGCTTATTTCCTGGTGGAGCTCAGCTAATCTTTCTGCCAGCCTTGCACGGTCACTCTGGTTCTGGGTATCCTTCAGTGATTCTTCCGTCTGGGCTATCCGATTTCTGAGCTCAACCCTTCCCGGTATGGAATCGAGGACCGATTGAAGAACATTGCCCAATAAAGCCGCACGAACATCCTGAGGGAGGTATCCAATCCTGATACCTCTTCCTGTCTTAATTTCCCCGGCTTCAGGGGATATTTCTCCGGTAATAAGTCTGAGAAGTGTTGTCTTGCCGGATCCATTTGGTCCTACCAGTCCAATCCTGTCTGCTTGCTCGACCTGGAGTCCTATATCGTGAAAAAGGTTCGTTCCGAGGAAGGTGACCGAGAGTTTAGAGATAGTTACGAGACTCATGCGTTACTTACGCCAGTATGCAGGGGCAAGCATAACAATAACGGTGTAAATTTCAAGGCGGCCGACAAGCATACAGAAGGTTAGAACCCATTTACCCAGATCAGGAATAGTGAGGTAGTTTCTCACCGGTCCCACCAGACCAAATCCCGGGCCTACATTGCCTATTGTTGCCGCCACAGAGGCGAAGGATGTGAGAACATCCAGGCCAAGGGCAGACATAACAATCACAGCCACAATAAAAAGGCCGACATAGAGGATGAAGAATCCCCACATACTGCTCAATACCTCTTCCGGGACTGGTTTGCGACCAAGCTTGATAGATCTCACAGCATGGGGATGTGCAAGCCTGAAGATCTCTCTGAAGCCATATTTCACAAGCAAAATGATCCTTATGACCTTTACTGCTCCGCCTGTAGATCCTGCCATCGCCCCGATAAACATACACAAGAAAAGAATGATCTGCGATAGAGGTGGCCACTGTGCATAATCGCTGGTTACGAAACCGGTTGTAGTGATGATGGAGGTAACCTGAAAGGCCGCACGCCTGAACGCACCGCCTATGGAATGATAGACTGTGCCGTAGATATTACAGGTAACCAGAAGAATAAGGGCAGCCAGAATAAAGAGAAATATGCGGCACTCGGGATCCCTGCCAAATACCTTAAAATTTCCCTTTAAAAACTTATAATGAAGGGCAAAGTTTACCCCGGCCAGGAGCATGAAAACGGTAATAACAGCCTCGAAATAGGCGCTGTTATAGTGAGCAATACTTGCATTTCGGGGACTAAATCCTCCGGTGGGCATTGTGCAGAATGCGTGACACATGGAATCAAAGAGGGACATCCCCCCGATAAACAAAAGGCCAATCTCCACCAGGGTGATAAGAAGATAGACCTTCCAGAGGGTTTTTGCCGTCTCTGAGATACGAGGTTGCAGTTTATCCACCATCGGACTCGGGATCTCAGCCTTGTAGAGCTGCATTCCTCCTACACCGAGGAAGGGAAGAATAGCAATAGAGAGCACAATAATCCCCATACCTCCCATCCATTGCGTGAGGCTTCTCCAGAGCAATATTCCCTTTGGGAGGGATTCGATGTTGTTGAGAATAGAGGCCCCTGTGGTGGTAAAGCCGGAAAGTGATTCAAAAAAGGCATTGGTAAATGTGCCAATAGAACCTGAAAATAAAAAGGGGAGAGAGCCAAAAAGACCAGCGCTCAGCCAACTGAGGGTGACAATGGCCATCCCTTCTCTGTGGCTGAGAGAGGAGTAATCAGTTGTTTTGGTAACAAGAAAGAGGATGAAGCCAATTCCCGAGGTAACCATAAAAGCATAGAGGATAGGAAAGGTGCTCCCATCGGAATAGATGAGAGAGATGCCGAGGGGTGCAAGCATGGAAAGACCGATGAAGATATTGAGGATTCCGATGAGCCGGAAGATCTGCCTAAAACGCATTAAAAGTATTCCAGTTTAACGGTAAATAATTTTTCAAGTTTTGGTATAGCACCTTTTAGGGCAAAGATTATCAAGTGGTCATGAGGCTTGATCATATTATGTCCGCGGGGGATAATGATCTCTTCTCCCCTGACAATTGCACCAACGATGGCCTCTTTGGGGAATTTTACCTCCGAGAGAGGCGTATTCACAATGTCCGAAGTCTCAAGTGCCTCAAACTCGATAACCTCTGCAACTTCTGCTTTGAGGGGTGCCACGCAAACCACCTTGCCTTTCCTGATAAACTGGAGAATTGCTCTGATTGCTGAGAGCCGTGGACTTACCACTGTATCAATTCCGATGGCGGACACAAGGGGGATATAGCTGAGTTTTCCTATACGCGTAACCGTTTTCCTCGCCCCGAGGGCCTTACCCAGCAGAGAGATAAGAACATTATTTTCTTCATCGCCCGTGATGACAACCATGACATCCACATCAGTAATATTCTCCTCTGTCAGGAAATCCCGGTCAGTGCCATCACCATTTAAAACAACCACCTTTTCAAGTTTTTCAGCCAGCTCCAGGCATCTCTCGCTATCTTTTTCGATTATCTTGGTATTTATGTTCGTTTTATCGAGTGACATTGCTAAGGCCAGGCCAGTGGTACCGCCCCCGACAATGACAATCCGATGCAATCCCCCCCCTCTGACGTTTAATAGCCCAAAGAGCGTTGAGATTTCGTCTCTACGGGTTACGCAGTATAATAGATCCTTTGGTTGGATCGTATCCTGGCCGCTCGGTATGATAACCTCTTCACCTCTTACAATCACACCAACAAGGAGTGCGTGCTCAAAGTCCTGAAAAGACGAGAGCTTTCGCCCGACCAAAGGGGAGTCCTCTTTTATGGTTATGCCAATGAGCTTGATCCTGCCATCAACGAAATCTATAACCTCAGAGGCCTCAGGCACCTCCATGAGCTTGAGCATAGAATTGACCATCTCTGATTGAGGATTAATAATCAAGTCGATATTCAAGAAATCCTGCTTGAAGATCTCCGTGTGTTCCATATAGTCTGGATTCCTTACGCGGGCTATCTTGGTTATGTAATCGGTGAGATATTGGGCATATAAACAGGCGATCAAATTGGCCTCGTCACTATCGGTAGCTGCCACGATTATATCAGTTTCCCTTATGCCTGCCTCGGTTAATACCGAGGGACTTGTGCCTGAGCCCACGATGGCTTGAACATCGATAACCGTTTGAATATGGTTGATCTTATTTTGATCCTTATCAATCACAACCACGTCATGATTTTCTTCGGAAAGCCTCTGGGCGATATTGAAACCTACCTCACCAGCGCCGACAATAATGATTTTCATATATTTTTACCTTACTCAATTTTCTCTATTTCTAGTGAAGCTCCGCCTCAAACCGACGAGTGGAGAAAAATCATATTCCATTATTTGAGGCGAAGCGATGTTGGTTTCGTCTAAAGTTATACGGTTGCGCTGCTGGTTTCGTATGACGTTAACCGTTAACCGTTTCGAGCTGCGCAACCGCAACCGTTCTACGATCCCAATTATCCTTTACACCTTAGCGGTACTACAAAAACTTGATACAAATGTTAAGATCTTGGACTATATAGACGACTAG
>DAOVRY010000051.1 GCA_030633645.1 Pseudomonadota bacterium
AAAACAGAGCAGGTATAAGGATCTAGAAAATGGATATCCCTGATTTTGAGCGAATTGTGTATGGCATAGACTTTAGCGGCGCAAGAGACGCAGGCAGAAGGATATGGATTGCCCGTGGCATTATCGAAGAGGCTGGTCTTTTTGTTACGGAATGTTTTCAAGCCAAAGATCTGCCAGGTTCAGGGGAGGACAGGGAACGGTGCCATAGAGCGCTCAGAGAATTTATCAATAAACAGAAAGATAGCATATTCGGCATGGATTTCCCTTTCGGCCTACCCAAGACCCTTGTTGAAGAAGGGAGCTGGGAGGAATGGGTCTTAGCCTTTAAAGATCTGTACGCCAGCCCGGAGCAGTTCAGAGGATTATGCACAGTGACCTCTGGTGGAAAGGAGCTCAAGAGGCTAACAGATGTTGAGAAGAGAACCCCATTTTCACCTTATAATCTTCGTCTTTATCGGCAAACCTTTTTTGGTATCAAGGATGTGCTTGGATCTCTTATTACAGATAGCGCAGTTAGTATCTTGCCCATGCAAAAGCCCGTGCCAGGCAAGTCATGGGTTATTGAGACCTGCCCTGCCTCGACACTAAAGAGGGAGGGTTTGATCTTACCATACAAAGGCGAGGGTGAAAAAAAGAGAAGTGCGAGGGAAAAGATCCTTGGGTGTATGCAAAACACGGGTATCCTGAAGATAAAGAAATCCGCTCTACACTCGACAATCATTGACAATAGGGATGGAGATGCACTTGATAGTGTCATTGCTGCCTTTGCGGCCTTCAGGGCCCTTCGGGGCGGGCTCAGCTTTGAGAAGAATTCCCCGTATGCCTTAGAGGGGTGGGTATACGTTTGAATAGCTAACTTGTAAATATTCGGCTGTCAGCCAGCGCCTTCCACCATGTGGATTTTCGAAAACAATCTCTCGCCCGCTCACTTCGATCGCTCGAGCCCGCAAAGTTCTCAGAGAGTTTTTGCTGAAGAATATCTGACGTCAGGCAAAATCTAAACACCTACGCGTAGCGTTAGAGATTGCGTTGAATCCTTCTCCCTGCCCTGTGGAATGCGAAGCCCATTCCTCTGGGGTCAAGGATTCAACGCAAAAACTCAGCGTCTCAGCGAGCTCTGTGAGAAACAAAAACACTTTACTAAAAGGCTCAGACAGATTATGTTTCAGGCTACAGATTTCGAAGAGAATCTTGAGCTTAGCTAAGGAGTGATCAATGACTCAGATAAGCGAAGGTGTGTATTTCATTAAGGGGCAAGACGAATTTATTCCTGACTCACATACCTATGTTGTTGGAAAGCCTACTTCTCAGGATCTTACGCTCATTGACCCGGGCCTCATGGGCAAAGCCGGCTACAAGATACAAGCTATTCTGGATATGGGAATTGAGCTTGCGGCGGTTAAGAGGATTATCATGACACATACGCACCTGGATCATATAGGGTGTCTTGCGGAAGTCAGAAAGGAGATTCCGTGGGCAGAACTATGGGTGCATGCCATAGAGGCAGCACCGCTAGAAGAGGGTGATGATAGAATTGTATATGGTATGGAGATGTTCAAAAATATGTGCCAGACGCAATACAACCTTAAGCCAGGTGCCTTTACCTTTCAAGTTGACCGAAAACTTGAGGGGGGTGAAAATCTGGACCTAGGCGGTATATCCTGGGAGGTGATCTATATCCCCGGGCATTCCCCTGGTAGTGTGGGGTTATACGATCGGTCAAAAAAAATCCTCATCCCTGGTGACGTAGTCTACGCTGATTATGCGATTGGTCGTTTTGATCTTCATGGTGCAAATGGCTCAGAGCTCAAGAATTCCCTGGTGCAGCTTGGAGAGCTCGAGGTGAATACCCTCTTGCCTGGCCATAACCGGATTGTTCAAGATCTTCCCCCTGGATATATAACAGACACAGCCAAGCAGTGGGCTCCATATCTTGCATAGACAGGTGTCGGTTGTTTGTTGTCAGTTGTCCGTTGTATTTACAAACAGTTAGTACGTTGTTGCTAGAGATATGCGATATGCGATGTGGGATATGAAACGCAAGTCACAAATGGCATAGAGCATGATGCAACATAAAACCCAACAAACCCAATAAACTCAACAAACCCAAAAAACAAAGACAACGGACCTTGTTATGAAACGGTTTCGACAGAGGTATTATGATTTGTTTTCTCATATCTACGACCGTTTCGTTGCCCTCCATTCTACTGACAGGGGTGCACGGCTCCGATATTTTTTGGCAGATAAAACGGGACTGTGCAGAGGGGATAGAGTGCTCGACATCTGTACCGGTACAGGAACACTCTTGCATTACCTCAGAGAGAAGGTGCAGGGAGAAGGTCTTGTTGCAGGAGCAGATTTCTCTATTGGGATGCTTAGGGCAGGTAAATCAAAGATACCCGATCATAGTACCATATTCTTGGTAATGGCTGATGTGGCATGCCTGCCCTTTAGGGGCGTGGTCTTTGATGCGGTAACCTGTTCACATGCGTTCTATGAATTGAAAGGAGAAACACAGAATAGGTGCCTGCGTGAGATAGGCAGGATACTCAAGCCTGGTAGACCCTTTCTCATGATGGAACATGATGTTCCCAAGAGCTTTTTGGTGAGAATGCTCTTCTATCTTCGGTTGCTCTCCATGGGCCCGCGCAAGGCCCGTGAGATTCTACGGCATGAAAGAGGGCTGTTGTTGAGATACTTTAGATCTGTTGAAAAGATTCCCGCACCCACGGGCAGGTCTAAGGTGATGATCTGTAAAGGGCAATATGGTTTTTAGAAAATGTTTTTCGAAATGCTTAAGGGTGAAGGCTTTACTGAATCAATAGCACCGGTACCCAATAGCAACGGCTATTAACCCTAAGAGTTGAGTAACAATTGCCTGCTAATTTACCCGCAGCGTATTTTGAAGCGGAAAAGCGGTACAGGGAGTCCAAAACCCCGGCGGAGGGGATTGCTGCCCTTGAAGAGATGCTTGCAATTATGCCGAAGCACAAGGGCACGGACAAACTCAAGGCCGACCTGAGACGCCGCATTTCGAAACTCAAATCCAAACAGCAACAAAAAAAGAAGATAGGGAGACGAGATAGGAGTTACACTATTGAAAGGGAAGGAGTGGGCCAGGTTGTACTTCTGGGTACACCAAATGTTGGCAAATCCGCGCTGGTCGCAGCCCTCACTAATGCAGATCCACCAGTGGCCGATTTTCCCCATTCCACCTGGAAGCCCACACCCGGCATGATGTATTTTGAAAACGTGCAAATTCAACTTATTGATATGCCTCCCATCAGCAAAGAATATACAGAACCGTGGCTCCTTGATATGGCCCGGAGAGCGGACATAATCCTTGTTGTAGTGGATGTGCAAACAGATCCAGTGCAGCAATTGGAAGAAACTGTTTCCTTTCTGAAAGATAATAGGATAGCACCCCTCGGAATGGCAGATCTTTATGAGGTGACAGATCGCTGGACCTTTGTATCCTTCCTGGTTGTTGCAAACAAGAGTGATGACCGATCCACCGAAGAAAATTTTGAGATCTTCAAGTCTCTTGTTGAGGACGATTGGTCTCTGATAGCGGTATCAGCAAAGACTGGCCACAATTTTGATTTGCTACGACAAACCCTGTTTACCAATTTAGAAATCATAAGGGTATATACCAAGGTACCAAGCAAGGAGCCAGACCGCAAGGCACCTTTCGTATTGAAAAAAGGCTCTCGGTTGGAGGATCTTGCCTCTAAAATCCACAAGGATTTCTTGGAAAAGCTGAAGTATGCTAAGGTATGGGGAAAGGATGTCTACGATGGCCAGATGGTGCAAAGAGACCACATTCTCCAGGACGGTGATGTTGTCGAGCTCCACATATAGGGTTGATGGAAGGAAAACTAGCCCCATTCTGCACTTAGCCATAACAGTGAGATCATTTAGCTCTTTTGCCTCATCCCCGCGCTTGCACGGGGAGAATATTGGCCTGCCCTGGCGCGACATTGCTGGAATCCCGACATGGTCGGGACTGTGGGCGTTACAGTATTTGGTAAGTAAGCTCTTTGTACTCATGCTTTGCATGCCAGCCTTCCCTGGTGCGACGGGATTTGGATATGCAACTGTTTTCACTGCTTATCAATGCATCGCTTTCCATCACCGCATCTTGACATGCCAGGTCTGGGCCAGGGAGTGTTGGAATAGTCGGTTCTATGGGCAGGCAGTTTTATCTTTCTTATCGATGTCTTGCAAATGCTGGGATTGGTTCCGAGATTTTCGTCAAATACCCGATGAAGCTAGAGCTTCTTGGGCCCAGAAACGGTCCAGGCCTCTTCCTGTATCCGGAGGCTGAGGAGATCCGGTCTGGAATAATGGCCTATGCCATCAAAATAGGCCTTTGCAAGTTGCCGTTCTTTTAAGTCGATTTCCGCATGAACAATGGTTTCTTGGTTGAAGACAGGGCCTTCAATGATGATCCCAGCGGGGTTCACAATACAGCTTCCCCCAACTGCGACGTTGAATTTCATGATATCTCTGAGTTCTGGCGGAATGTCTTCCTGCTTAAGGTACCAACTTGAGCTTATGAGGAAGACCTGATTTTCAATGGCGTGCTGGCGAATAGAGCTTTCGATATCGCAGGTTTTGGATCCTGCCTCTCCACTCTTGGCACCCAGATGGCCGTCTACTTTCCACCAGCCGGGCCACAGGGCGCAATGGATTTCTTCTCCCTTAATGGCCATGGCAGCCCTGAGAAGAGTCATGTGATGCTCATAACAAATGCATGCCCCGAGTGTACCGATATCGAGGTTGAACGTGCAGATATCACGTGCATCTCCCATACCCCAGTATATCCTCTCAGAGTGCGTGGGCATCAGTTTTCTGTGTCGTCCTAAAACTCTACCCTCTCGGCTGATAACAATGAGAGAATTGTAAATGGTAAGGCTTCCAGGCTGATCACTCAGTTCATTACAGCCTACCACACAGTTGACCTTGGCCTTCTTTGCCGCCGCGGCAATTCGGGTGGCCTCTTCACCATCCCACTTGATAGCACTTCCGATCATTTTTGCTGCTAGCTCAGTGGACTGACGAACAGAAACTGCTCCCCGCCAAAAGGGATAACCGCAGAAGTAGACCTCAGGAAAAACGATAAGGTCAAGCCCCAGTTTGCCGGCTTCCCGGATGTAGTGGCAGGTCTTTTCCAGGGTTTTTTTCTTGTCAAAGAAGATCGGTGATATCTGTGCAGCCCCAACACGGACCTTTTTCATATTATAGAGCACCCCCTAACGTATTTACCTATCCCGTTGATCTCTCTGGCTTGGAGTTTGTGCCTCTCTCATTCCCCAAAGCAGAGCTGATCTTTGGTAAAAACTCGCTCAGTGTCGGTCAACTATAGAAAATAGGGGTTTGGCTGTCAAGGAAAGCGTCGTCACACAAATTCCTCTGATTTCTTATTTATATTGACAGGGGATGAGGAAGAAGAAGATAATTTAAATTAGTAAAATACATAAGTATCGTTCAAAAGTGTTTGCTCAGCGGTATATTGGTTAGAGAACGTGTACATAATTACCTCTATCCAGTCATGCCCATTTTCTCAAGGCGATATCTATGAGCCTCACGGGAGGTGGTCAAATATGTGTGGTTTGGATGAGCCAGGCAAAGACTCCCAGGGCTTCCACGGTGTAAACCCCACATATTTGACCACTGCAAGACCCGGTGGAATTTTTTTTGAGATATCGCCCGCCTGCCTCGCCTGAGCGAGAGCGATGGCGGGCAGGCCTTTCAAAAACAGCCATGATCTCCTTTAGAACGTGAACGATTACTCACTATGGTTGGTGCCAACACTTTTGAACGATACCGAAAAATTACAGGAAAAGAGAGGATTATGGGTAGGATAGGTGATGTTGTACTGATATATTTTAGGGATAAGCCGACCTTTTTCGCAAGGATTGAGTCCATTGAGCCTGATATAAAAAAGGATTGGTTTATAGTAAAATTTTTGATTTTGGCAATTCCCCTGAGAACTGTGATCTGGATTTTGAGGGAAGAGTATATAAATGGAGTGCCATTTACCATGGAGGGGAATTCGGTGAGGATTGAGGCTGTAAATCCTCTTCCTGCTGAATTAGATTCTGAGGATAAAAAAAAGAGGGCGCGTCAAAAGGAATCAGCTCATCAAGGAGGAAAGGTAATTCCATTTGGAAAACCAAAAAAGGGCGACAGAAAAGTCACATAATAAGGGGCTGTTGCCGAAATCCCTTTTCGCTTGGTCTAAAACGTTTTTTGACAAATCTAAGGCTCCCTCCAGGCTATGTCAAAACTCGCCTTTAGGGCAGGGCCACGTCATAGTGAAACCTAATCTATTGAGTTTTAAGCTTCTTGCAGGG
>DAOVRY010000145.1 GCA_030633645.1 Pseudomonadota bacterium
GATCCTTGGGATTCTGGTAACTTCCCCAGTTTTCGGTCTTGGTGGCTGGAAGCTGGTTCCATTGCTTGCAGGCAATCTGACAACCCCTGCACCCGGTACATAACGTCGTATCAATGAAAAATGCCTTTCCGCTCATCAGATCACCTCCTCTATATCTTTCTCACATTGACCATAAAGGCCTTGGTTTCTGGAATCCTGGTATTCGGGTCACCCGTTGACGGTGTCAGCAGGTTAGCGGAATCACCGCCATCCTTAGGGTAAACCCATCCGTAATGCCACGGTACCCCTACCTGGTGGATCTCATTACCCTGGATCGTAAAAGGCCTGAAGCGAAGGGTAACAATGGCAACAGCCTCTACCTTGCCCCGCGCCGATTCTACAATAATCTTTTCACCGTTTTTGATCCCCTTCATCTTAGCCAGTTCATTGCTCATCTCCACAAAGAGCTGAGGTTGGGCCTCCAGCAGCCATGGTTGCCATCTGGTCATAACACCGGTCTGCCAGTGCTCACTCACCCGGTAGGTCGTGCATACAAAGGGGTACCGGGGATCGCATGTCTTGTAAACATCCATTTCGGTACTGTAGATCGGTGCCGTGGGATTGATGAGCTGGCCGGAGAGAAGGTTCTTCTCCACCGGACACTCAAGGGGTTCGTAGTGTTCAGGAAACGGACCATCTACCCTGCCTGGCCCAAATACGCTCGCAACACCATCGGGCTTCATAATGAACGGGTGTTTGGTCTTGGGATTGAGGGTACCATCCGGTTTGAGCATCGGAGGCCATCCACCGTCTGGAACATCACCAACCCACTTTGAACCATTCCACTTTATGACCGGGTGTTCCGCATCCCATGGATTTCCATACTCATCTACCGAAGCGCGGTTGTAGATAATACGTCGGTTGACCGGCCAGCACCAGGCCCACTCAAGATTCAGCCCGATACCTGATTTCTCTCTGGTGCGTCGTGCCGCCATGTTCCCCTTGTTGGTGTAAGAGTTACAGTAGAGCCAGTTAGCACTGCTCGTTGACCCGTCTTCCTGGAGATAGGCAAAGCTGGGGACCAGATCACCCTTCTTAAAGGATTTCCCTTTAACGGTGACATCTTTCAGGAAATACCCATTGATCTCCTTGGCTACCTTATGTGCATCGAACTTTCCCTTGGTTGTATAGTCCCATTTCAGATTCAGGATCGGTTCAGGGAAAACTGCATTTTTGTCACGCCGGTAAAGGTATCTGACCTTCTTAAAGAGATCCGTCATGATCTCACCGTCCGGTTTGGCATCTCCTGGTGAACCGGCTGCCTTATATCTCCACTGCATCCAGCGACCGCTGTTGGTAATTGAACCTTCTTTTTCCACAGACACCGCACATGGCAGCATAAAGACCTCGGTCTTGATCTTCTTTGGATCCATACCAGGACCCTTCCAGAAGGAGCCTGTCTCATTATCAAAGATATTTACATTGACCAACCAATCCAGTTTTGTCATCGCCTGCCTTGTCTTGTTGGCATTGGCCCCAGAACCAGCGGGGTTCATACCCCAGGCAAACAGTCCTTTTATTGTGTCCTTATACATCTCGTCAAAGATATCCAGCCAGGTATAGGCCTTGCCGGCATCCAGCTTGGGAACCCAC
The DNA here is from genome assembly GCA_030633645.1 of Pseudomonadota bacterium. Lineage (GTDB taxonomy): Bacteria > Desulfobacterota > DSM-4660 > Desulfatiglandales > B25-G16 > JADFWK01. Next base: position 1,633 of record DAOVRY010000145.1, read on the forward strand.
GGGTAGCCGAAATCGTTTTCTCTGGTGGCCTTCCTTCCAAAAAAGGATTTTAGTATGCTCACCATGTACTTGGGCTCATTCTGCCACCAGTTGGCACTCAAAGGATCATTGCTCTTTGGCCTTCTCTTAAGATAGTCAGCCAGGGAAGGCCATTTGGTACTCGGGGTAGCGAGATACCCGGGCCAGATATGGTAGAGAATACAGTGATCAGTGGAACCCTGAACGTTGGATTCACCTCTCAGGGCATTGACGCCACCACCAGCAACACCCATATTTCCCAACAAGAGCTGAATCATGGCCATGGCCCGGATGTTCTGGACGCCCACCGTATGCTGGGTCCAGCCCATTGCATACATGATGGTACCGGCCTTTCCTTTCTTCCCGGTAGCAGTATACATCTCATAGACCTTCAACAGATCCTCTTTTGGGGTACCGGTAGTAGCCGATACCGTGTCCAGATCATACCTGCTATAGTGTTTCTTTAAGAGCTGAAACACACAGCGGGGATCCTGGAGAGACTTATCTTTCTTTGGAATACCCTTTCCGTCCTTTTCAAATGCCCACATGCCTTTGTCATACTTGTGCGTCTTGGGATCGTACCCTGAAAACAGGCCATCCTTAAAGGCATATTTGCCGGTCAGGACAAATGGGGCATTCGTATATTCTGCCACATATTCCTTGAAATATTTGTTGTTTTCAATGATGTATTTTATCATGCCGCCCAGAAAGGCAATATCAGTACCCGATCTCAATGAGGTATAAAAATCGGCCTTTGCAGAGGTCCGTGTAAACCGGGGATCAACACTTATCAGCTTGGCTCCCCTCTTCATGGCCTCCGATACCCACTTGAATGAGATGGGATGATTCTCGGCAGCATTAGAACCCATGATCAAAATGCAGTCACTGTTCCTAATATCGATCCAGTGATTGGTCATTGCGCCGCGTCCGAACGACTCTGCCAGAGCCGCAACAGTAGCGCTGTGTCAGATACGGGCCTGGTGTTCGATATAGACCAGCCCCAGGGCCCTCATCATAGCCTGTATGGGCCAACACTCCTCATTGTCGAGGGCGGCGCTTCCAATGTGGGCTATTCCCTCTGTCCGGTTAACCACCTGGGCTTTACTGTTTTTGCGGATAAAGGTAGCATCCCTGGTCTTTTTAGTATTTAATGCAATCCGGTAAAGCGCCCAATCCCATGAAACCTGTTGCCATTCAGTGCTGTAAGGCTTGCGATAGAGAGGTGTTACCAAGCGGTTCTCATTATTCACCAATTGACTGAGGGCCGCACCCTTAGAGCAAAGGCTCCCTTCATTGATGGGATGGTCAGGATCACCCTCGGTATTGATAACCTTTCCGCTGGCACCTTTGCTGGTGTGCACAATGATGCCGCAGCCCACTGCGCAATAGGGGCAGATTGTGGTGCTCTCTGTCGCATACCTGATCTTCAAGGTCTGAGCATATGCCTTGACCGGTTTCAAATCCATGCCCAGACCAAGCACCATCACACCCGCAGCAGTCCCCGCAGAAATCTTTAAGAATTCTCGTCTATTAATCTTCATACGCTAACCCCCTTTCTTCCTACTCAAAAGATGCAGTTATTAACTAAGTTAGTATGAAATTACAGATGTGTTCTTCCTCACCCCTTTCCTTGATTGTAAATGTTCGAAAAGCTCTTCCTTTCTCCATTAATAGCAATAGTACTTTCTGATTATCCTCTTTCCTCACTCTCACTTTTCAGACACTCTGAGCATATTCCATAAAGGTATGCCTGGACTTCCTCAACTTTACATCCGTTTACGCTTTCCTTTCCAATTATTGGGCAGCCACTGGGGTAATCGATCTCAATATTCAATATCTTTCCACATTTTCGGCAGAGCAGATGATGATGAAGATGCGGATTTGCATCAAAACATGCCTTACCCCTTTTCCTTATAGAGAGTTCCTGTACCTCTCCAAGCTCTTTTAGCAGCTCAAGCGTGGAATACACTGTTGCCACTGACATGGTTGGATATCTCCTCTGAATAGCCCTGTGAATCTCATCTACCGTTGGGTGTCCCTCACTTCTGCTCAGAAACCCTGCTATAGCCATCCTCTGAGGAGTCAACGCTACTTCCTTTTCTTTCAGTCTTTCGATTATGTCTTTCATTTCTGCTCCATGATTCTTTATAAATAAAACCAATTCTTTTGTCAAGAGACAAAATAAAAAAATTATAATTCTCTTTTTATATGTTATTATATTTCTGGTATGATTATATTATAGAACTAGTTCTTGCAAAAAAAAGGCAGCCCATAAAAAGGCTGCCTTAAGAATTTAATAATCAGTTTCTTTACTCGACTGGATACCCTGCCTTTGTCCAGGCCTTCCAGCCACCATCCATATTTTTCACATCTTTGTAACACATCCTAACAAGGTTGTAGGTTGCAAGTGAGGCCCTACCACCAGTTTTGCAATATATTACCATTAACGCATTCTTATCAGGGATTTTTTTGCCAATCTTAAACTCAAGGAAACCCCTGGAAATATGTACTGCGCCAGGTATATGCCCAGATTTAAACTCCTTTCGATCTCGGACATCAAGGAAGATAACGCCACCTTTATCAAACA
>DAOVRY010000214.1 GCA_030633645.1 Pseudomonadota bacterium
AGGCTCAAAGCCCTTAAGGATATCCACACCTAAAGTCTCTGTATAGAGTGCCAGTTCTCCTATGCCTGAAAGGCCTGATCTCAGGCACCGTTCAAGTTCTTTATCAGCACCGTGAGCCGTGGGGCAAGCGGTGCCAAAGCCTATGAGCCTCCCCTTATGTCTTTCAACTGTGTCCAGGACGTAGTCATTATTTCTTTTGAAATAATCCTCGGTGTACCATGGAAAGCCGAATACAACCGATTTGTCTATTCCCTCGTCATCCATATTCCTGATAAGCTCCTCTGCTCCGCAGAGCCTTGACCCTGGAACACCATAGAGGAGCTTGAAGGCCGGTTCACGGTCAAAGAAATCCTCCCGTTTATCCCTAACCTCAGGTGGGAAGATGTGGGTGTGACAGTCAATGATCATTATAAAGCTCCACTAGTGAACTTCTTTGTCTCGGATGGGGAATTTCTATTCGGTTCTATTGGTTTGACTGGTTTTATTGGTTCTATTGGTTGATTTTCCTGGGTGCAAAGTCATGTTGAGGTAGGTGATGAAGTTGTTAACCTTTTTTGATGTAGTATCTGCCTGCTTCCTTACTTTTTCCAGTTCCGATTTATCTACATAATGTTGATCCAAGGCAACATAGCAATGGCTCACGGTTTCAGCAATGGAAGCCCGTGAATAGTCCAAGAATCTCATGAAGTCTTTTGTGCTATTCCTATGAAAACCTTCCGCTATATTAGCCATTGAGGAAATCGCGCTTCCCCTAACCTGCTTAACTAATTCAAAGTCTCTTCTAAACTGATCATTTTTTGTCAGTTCATAAATGAGACCTACGAATTTCCTCGCCTCTTGCCAACACTCCAGATCTTCAAATCTCTTTATAGTAGCCATACCGCGTCGTCAACTAATCAAACCAATAAAACCAGTCAAACCAATAAAACTAATTAAACTAGATCCTTACATCATCTGATACGGATCGACATCCACTATCATCCGTACCCCGCTCGAACTCAGCATAGAGGCGGAGATCTTGTCGATCTCTGTTAATACCTGGCTGAGGGTTTTTGATGATCGGGATTTGATAAGGATCTGCTGCCTATATTTGCCTTTCAGTTTTGCTATTGGGGATTCAACAGGACCAAGAACCTCGATAATCTTTTTCCCTTTTGACTGCTCTTTTGCAATGCTACCGATTGTTACTCGTATCTGCTGAGCCGTTTTCTCGGTCCTGGTCTTGCTATTACCGACCAGGCGCACATTGGCTATCGAGGAAAATGGGGGATAGTTGAGCTGTTTCCGGAGGCTTATTTCCCGGGAGAAGAAGCTTGGATAGTCGTGGTCACGTGTAGCCCTGATTGCATAGTGGGATGGATTGAATGTCTGTATGATCACCTTTCCCGGTGAGCTTCCTCTTCCAGTCCTGCCCGCAACCTGGGAGAGGAGTTGAAAGGTAACCTCTCCAGCCCGGAAATCCGGATTATTGAGTGACAGGTCAGCAGAGATGACCCCAACAAGGGTTACACTAGGAAAGTCATGGCCCTTGGTAACCATCTGTGTGCCAACAAGGATATCGGTTTCATGCTCCAGGAATCGCTTCAAGACCTTTTGTACCTCACCCTTATGCCTCATGGTATCCCTGTCCATTCTCTCCACCCGTGCCTCAGGAAACAGCTCTTGCAGGGTGTCCACCACCTTTTCTGTGCCAAATCCATATGGTTTGAGTTTGTCTCTGTTACACACGGGGCATCTGTTCGGAGGCTTAATCCTAAAGCCACAGTAATGACAGAGCAGGTTGTTATTATCTTTATGAAAGGTCAGGCCTACCTCGCAGTTTGGGCATTTGAGAGCCTCTCCGCAGAATCTGCAGAGGTAGAGCGCATTGAAGCCCCTCCTGTTCAGAAACATGATAGCCTGTTTTCCTTGGGCCAGATTTTCTGCCATGGCCTCTTTCAGTGGCGGGCTTACAATACTAGTGGTATCGGCACTGCCCTCAAACTGTGTCATATCTATAACTCGTATATCGGGAGGTTTTCTCTTGTGTATCCTTTCCGGCATGGTGAGAAGGCCATACCTCCCGCTCACCGCGTTCTGGTGAGACTGTATGGAGGGGGTTCCAGAACCAAGTATGACAACGGCATTGGAGAGTTTTGCCCTAACGGTGGCACTATCCCTTGCCTGGTAGCGGAATTTTTCCTCCTGCTTATAGGAGGGATCGTGCTCTTCGTCAATGATAATGAGACCGAGCCGGGAAAGAGGGGCAAAGAGTGCTGATCTGGCACCGATTACTACGTCTGCCTCTCCCTTTGCTATCCTGATCCACTGATCGTATCGTTCGCCCAGTGACAGGGCACTGTGAAGAATTGCCACCCTCTCTCCAAGACGAGCCTTGAAAAGAGAGGTAATTGAAACAGTCAGGGCAATCTCCGGCACCATTACTATGGATTGTCGTCCACACTCTAAAGCAGCCTTGACAGCGTGGTAGTAGACCTCAGTTTTGCCGCTCCCGGTTACCCCATGCAAAAGATAGGTAAAAAACGAGTTGCCTTTGAGCTTTGCTGTTATTTTTTCTACAGTGTCTTTCTGCTTTGAATTCAGCGGTGGTGGTGAGGGGGAGATAAAAAAAGTCTCACCGGCTACATCCCGCACAACAGGCTTGAGAGTCTTTTTCAAAAGGCCTCTCTTGACCCACTTATCAACAAGGTAAGGCCCATTCTTAAACATCTGGTTTATCTCATCGAGGGAGACCTGTTTCTTTTTGAAGATCATCTTTAAGAATTCAGGTTCGTTCCGCGGTGCCCTTTTCGAATCAAACAAGGATCTGTCCAGACTGGCACCCCTGTTTACAGCAACGAAAACCCTTCTTAGAAGGCCAACCTTATCAAGCCATCCCATAGGGGGGGTTCTGTCACCATGGGAGATTGTCACATTGAGGCCGGTGGGAAGGGCTGTCTTAATCACCAGGCCGGTTGGATAGTGGTAGTAGCCAGACAGCCATTCGAAGAATGGAACCATATCTGGTGGGAACAGGGGATCACGGTCAATGATAGCAAGAACATCTCGCAAACCTTTTCTAATTTCAGGGGGGATAACCCTGAGTATATAGCCGGTTACCTTTCGGCCTGAAAAGGGAATAAGCACTCTCTTTCCCGCCGCGGCTTTTCTTGCTTGGTCCCCTGGTATGGTATAAGTGAATGTCCCGCTAACCGGAAGGGCCACGGCTACCTGAACATATGTCTTTTTGTAGGCGTTCACAGGTTCAGAGTTCAAGGGTTCAGGGTTCACCGTTCAGGGTTACCTTTCTTTCGCTGAACTTGGTCCAAGCAAGCGATAAGTTATATAATTGGCGGCTCGCTTTATCATAGATATCGATCAGTTCGTTACACACATTAATATCAACAAAGCGAAGGTAAAGATCCCGGACTTGGTATAGAGAAACTATAGTCTCATTTGATTCTGCCATTGCATCGTCAAGGTATTTTTGAAACCCTCTCTTCTGG
>DAOVRY010000252.1 GCA_030633645.1 Pseudomonadota bacterium
CAAGCAGCCCTGTGGTTACCGCACCTGATTCACCAGAAACTACCTTATCGTCACCGGCCAGGGGATTGGCAAGGATCCGCATGCCTTTTATCGCTACAGAATCACTACAGGTAACAAAAGCATCCGCATAGGAATGTAATATCTTCCAGGCGAGCAAACCTGGCTCACCACACGCCAGACCGGCCATAATTGTATTCAGATCTCCGGAGATCTTATGAAGATTCCCATCATTTATTGACATAGATTCATAAAAGCAGCTGGCTCTTTCAGGCTCAACAACAATGAATTTCGGTCTCCTCATCCCAAACAGTTCTACTAAATAGGCTTGCACTGCAGAGGCGAGAGAACCTACGCCGCATTGCACAAAAACGTGGGTAGGGATCTTGCCATCCAACTGCTCCAGGGCCTCATGTAATAAAGTAAGATAACCCTGAATAATTTTGGTTGGAATCTCCTCATAGCCTTCCCAAGCAGTATCCTGAACCAAAATCCAGTCATTTTTTTGGGCCTGTTCCGCCGCCCAGTGCACCGCATCATCATAATTACCCTCAATAATCTCAGTTTGTGCCCCGTATTGTTTGATGGCCTCAAACCGGGCGCGAGAAGATCCTTGAGGCATATACACAACGGCATTAACCCCAAGTTTCTGGGCAGCCCACGCTACTGCACGTCCATGATTACCGTCTGTGGCAGTAACAAAAGTAGTGCCTGTTAGTTTTTCTCTAATAGGGGCAGAGTTGAATATATGGAAAGACAGATTATCCCCAGGTATTCCAAGTTTCCCACCTATCACACAGGCTATGGCGTAACTGGCGCCCAGCACCTTAAATGCATTGAGGCCAAATCGGTAGGATTCATCTTTGATCCAGATGTTGGCAACCCTTAGGTTCCGTGCAAGGTTCGTGAGTGTTACCAACGGTGTGGGACTGTATTGGGGAAAACTCTGGTGAAATCTTCTCACCGACTCAGCAACTGGCAAAGAAAAGGGCTCTGTAAGTGATCCTGACGAAGCTCTTTTTCTTGCTTCAGCATTGAGGATATAGGATATTTCCGTTCTTTCTTTCACTGAAACAGTCCTATCGTCTTTGTCAAATATAGCAGCAGAACCTCAACAACCCTTTTCCACGCCCGAGCTCACCTGGATCATGGTACCTCCAAGCTCAGATCAGATCTGTTAAGGCCAGCCGGTAACCTGGATTGCCTCCTGATACAGCCTAGGCAAATGCCCTCACCATCAAAGGTATAGCCACAAAGGTTCCAAAGGCACTACCCAAATTCGTAAATACTACGACCAGCAAAATCCGCGTAATCTTGTTCTTCCAGAATCCTCTCAGGGATGAGAGATCTTCAGACAGGTTTTCGAAATCCCTGACTTTGGGTTTTCCCAACAGGGTCTCGACCAGACCAGAAACCCAGCCGGCTGCAATCATGGGGTTGAGAGAGGTCAGGGGAGAAGCCACTACTGCTGACAAAATCGTCAGCGGATGGCCCAGTGCAAGTGCAGCCCCAAGGCCTGCCAGAACGGCATTTGCTAAAACCCACCATTTGATCATAACGGTACCTGCAGCACCTCCAGCAATGAAAAAACCCACGATAAACAGGACTACTATTAGGGCCGGAATGCCCCACTTCAGAAAACCCAAAACCTTGCCTTTGGGAGGCATTTGGTTCAGCATGTCTATATCCACCAACCCTTCCCAGTACCTTTGAATACCGGGAACATGGCCCGCTCCTACTACTGCAACAATTCTTTTGCCAGGCGCAGTTCTAATCTGATAGGCAAGGTACTGGTCCCTTTCGTCGATCAAAACGCGTTTTATTTCAGGAAGAGACTCCCCCATTTCGAACAGGAGCATCTCGAGGACATCCTTTTTTTTCATCTTCTCGACATCTTCTTCTTTGATTGCATCCAATTGGCCGGCCGAGGCCAGGAGTTGGGCCAACAGTTTTATCTTTGTCCATAGTCCCATGAGACGCCAGGTTCTCGATAAGGTGGTGCGTATGTCCCTGTCTGCCAAATGAATGCGGGCTCCCACCTCCTGTGCCACCTTGATGGCTCGGGTGATCTCCTCACCTGGCTTGATACCCAGCTTCTGACCAATTTTCTTCTGGAAATACGCAAGCACGAAATTTATCAGGAGCAAAGATGCCTTTTTTTCTCTAATCACCTTGAAGAGGTTCGTATCTTGCCATTGCTTCTTTTGTGTAATGGATTGATATCGAGACTGACACAGTTCGATACACACGGTATCGGGTTTCTCCTGTTCAATGACCTGCTCGACCAAATCAGTGCTTTCCCGCGAAACATGGGCGGTCCCGACAAGGGTGATCTCTTTGTCTTGGAATGTCAGTCTGTGTGTATTCTTATTGTCTATCATAGATATTCGGTTTACACTTCTTGTGGAATGAGGGATGCATAAACTCCCTTTACTATTGGTGCTCCCTTTGAACCCATTTTCCCAAAACACCGATACAGCTGTTGCCTCTTATCACAATTCATACCCCTTTCCAAGCAGTTTTGTTCTATCGTTTTACTCCCTATCACTGGAATCCTCTCTCTTCTTAACCGGGGTATGAAATAATGATAAGATCTTCTATATACAGTGCTAACATGGTATAATAATAATTTAATTCGCTTCGCTCACTATTGGAATGTTGGAACAATGGAACATTGGAATATTGGGTTCTGGGAAACTGCGGCAGTGGTTTATTGCTAAAACCCTATTGGCAAGGAAGTCAACAAATGAGAGACTTACTTGTAAGATCATCCCCGCTAACGGCGGGATCTTCGACATTCCAACATTGCAGTATTCCCTGGCCCAGACCTGGCATGTCAAGATGCGGTGATGGAAAGTGAGGCATTCATAAGCAGTGAAAACAGTTGTATATTCACATCCCGTCGCACCAGGGCAGGCTGGCATGCAAAGCATGAGTACAAAGAGCTTACTTACGAAATACTGTCCCGACCATGTCGGGATTCCAGCAATGTCGCGCCTCCCGATCCCGTCCCGGTCTCGGGACGGGGAGGGCAGGCCATTATTTTTACCCCGTGAA
>DAOVRY010000246.1 GCA_030633645.1 Pseudomonadota bacterium
ATTATGCCCTATTTGCTACTGGCATCGTATTATTTGCCTTCACCCTGCTCTTCAACCTGGTGGCGAACCACATTACCCATAAATACCGGCAGGTGGGAGCGGCAACCCTTTGAGGGAGTTAAGGATTTTGGATTGGGGATTGCGGATTTTGGATATTGAATTTAACAACTGGAGAATCATGGGCAGAGTAAAACAGATTACTATTAAATCAGATATAAATAGCGTTATGTAACTAATGAATAAATATGAACAAATCAGAAACAGCATATATTGAGAAGTATTCCAGACCTTTGCCTGAATCTGAGAAGGCTCAGGAGAAAAAGAGAGTCAGTATAAGGCCTTCTCATGCACGGATGAGGCGCCGCAAAGTTTTTCAACGTCTCATGTTTTGGTCTTTCCGCATGGCTGCATCCATTAATGGGGTTGCGCTCATGATTATCATCTATTTTCTTGTGGCACGGGGTTGGCGGGCCATCAACTGGACGTTTCTAACCCAAGCCCCTATGGAGTCCATGACCAAGGGAGGTATCCTACCCTGTATTGTCGGAACCCTCTGTCTCAGTCTGGGTGCAATCCTGGTAGCTCTCCCTATTGGGGTTGCCTCTGCTATTTATCTTAATGAATACGCCAAACCTGGTCGGTTGCTCCGAGTGATTCGTCTTGGGATCAATAACCTTGCAGGCGTTCCCTCTATAGTCTTCGGCCTCTTTGGCCTGGCCTTCTTTGTGGTGTGGTTACATTTTGGGGTTAGTATTCTTTCAGGGGCTCTGACCCTGGGGGCAATGACCTTGCCTGTGATTATTGGGGCCTCTGAGGAGGCACTTCGCGCCGTTCCAGACAGTTACCGGGAGGCGTCCCTTGGCCTTGGGGCCACCAAGTGGCAAACCATCTATCGGGCCGTGCTGCCAGCCGCCTTGCCTGGCATCCTAACTGGGGCTATTTTAGGCATCAGCCGAGCCGCTGGAGAAACCGCGCCCATCATGTTTACAGCAGCAGTATTCTACAGCCCGTCATTGCCATCTTCTATCTTTGATGAAATTATGGCGCTTCCCTATCACATCTATGTACTGGCCACAGCCGGCACGGAGATAGAGGCGACTCGACATCTGCAGTACGGAACTGCCCTGGTGTTAATTGTCTTGGTTTTGGGGTTGAATCTTGTTGCGATTCTTTACCGGGCTCGGCTCCGAAGGCGTATGGCGTAGCTGCTTGTAAAAGGGGGACAAGCATGAATGGATCACTGAAGATGACAATGAGGGATTTGGATTTCTATTACGCTGACTTCCGTGCCCTTGAAGGAGTTTCTCTTGACTTTTATTCTAATCGGGTAACAGCCCTCATCGGCCCCTCGGGATGCGGAAAGAGCACGCTGTTGCGCTGCTTGAACCGGATGAATGACCTCATCCCCTATAGTCGCACAGAGGGAAAGGTCCTCTTGGATGGCCAGGATATCTACGCCCCCAACGTGGATGTAGTTAGCCTTCGCCGCCGTATTGGAATGGTGTTTCAAAAACCCAATCCCTTTCCCAAAACCGTGTTTGAGAATGTGGCATACGGGCTACGGGTAAATGGTGTCAGAGATAAGGCTTACCTGGCCAACCGCGTGGAAGAGAGCCTGAAGCTGGCTGCTCTCTGGGAGGAGGTATCAGACAGATTAGATGACTCAGCCTTGGGCTTATCAGGTGGGCAGCAACAGCGCCTCTGCATCGCCCGGGCACTGGCTGTAGAACCAGAAGTACTCCTCATGGATGAGCCCTGCTCGGCGTTGGACCCTATCGCAACTCAAAAAATTGAAGAATTAATCCACAAGTTGAAAGAATTGTATACCATTATCATCGTAACCCATAATATGCAACAGGCTGCCCGGGTATCCGATATCACAGGTTTCTTTTATCTGGGAAAACTCATCGAAGTAGATGACACCGATACCATTTTCACTCGACCAAAACTTCAGCAGACCGAGGATTACATCACCGGTCGGTTTGGCTAAGAGAGGAGGTAGACAGTAATGACCATACATTTTGAGAGAGAACTGGACCGGCTGAAAAAGAGGATCCTTTCCCTCGGAGCCATGGTAGAGGAGAGAGTTAGAATGGCTATCAAGGCTATTGAGATGAGAGACGGAAAGCTGGCAAAGAAGGTCATAGAGGCAGACCATGAGATCGACCAGATTGAGGTGGATATCGAAGAGGAATGTCTCAAGATACTGGCCCTTTATCAACCTGTGGCAATCGATCTCCGCTTTATCATCGCTGTTATTAAGATAAACAATGACCTGGAGAGGATTGGAGATCTGGCAGTAAATATCGCGGAAAGGGCAGCTTTTCTCGCAACCGAAAAAAAACTCGACATTCCTTTTGACTTTCCTGGGATGGCTGAGAAAACCCAGTCGATGCTCAAAAGGAGTCTTGACGCCCTGGTGAATATGGACATCGATCTGGCCTGGGAGGTTGGTGCTTCAGATGATGAGGTAGATGCCATGAACAGAGACATGTATCTGCAAGTGCAAGAGGGCATACGAAAGAACATCGATAGAATGGAATGCCTGATACATCTGAACTCTGCATCACGGCACTTGGAGCGAATCGCAGATCTGGCTACCAATATCGCCGAGGATGTAATATATATGATAAAGGGTGAAATCGTCCGCCACCGCACAGAAGATTATAAGCCACATGGAATAAGGCAGTAGCAAAATTACGCCTTACAGCATAAGGGAAATAGGGTGAGTCCATTTTTTCCTGCCCCACGACTTCCACAAGCGACACTCCTCTGAAATCAGTTCAATCCTGCTCCTGGCTACGCCAACGGCTGATTTTACTCGTTTTTCTGAGCCAACAAAAGGATATCTTTGAAAACAAGAAGGAGTCAGAGCTTGAATTTCACACTATTTTAGGCTAATAGAGCGTGGAGAAAAATTCTGTCAATGTTACGCGCAAGACTTGATTTCCAAAGCTTCCATTCTTATTTTGTTTTGGATAAAAGCTGATGCATTCGTAAAAAGTCGATTTTGCTCTATCCGTGAGCATTTTGGGCGCACTTAAGATGTTCAGCTAAAATGCTAAAACTCGTTCTAACGCCCTCAAACAGTTAGCATTTCTTAACG
>DAOVRY010000286.1 GCA_030633645.1 Pseudomonadota bacterium
AAGGCACGGTCACGTCTTTCTTGCTCATATTTTTAATCGTGCCTTGGTTTGTTAATGCGTTAGCTATGGCAACCATAGCGTCATTCAAATACCATCGACTCATTAAGGCAGAGAAAAAACCAGCTAATGTCGTTGAAGTAGAGTCATCTTATGCAGTGCCTGAAGAAGATATTGAGGTTCAGGAGTGACATCCGCAACCCCGCAACCATCAAGGGCGGAAAGGACGTGATTAAAGCCCTCCCCATTGTGGGAGGGCTTTTTCTGTTTATTGGTTTACAACCCATGCCCTGATACCAAAGGCAATGCTATTATAAGACCTACCTTTTTTCTTGCCTGAAAAGAGACACCCATACCCACTATAGGCTCTGACTTTGCAACTCCCCTTGTGCGGAAGTCATTCAGGAGATCCTACGCGATTGCCTCTCTGAGGGGGGGTTCAAAGTGATCCATTAATCTGAGCCCAATTCTGTTTTGCGTGGATACAATCCTCTTAAGGATATCCTCATTGATTAATGGATTAATGAGCACAGCCCTCAAAACCGCTATCCTCTGAGGTCTGTACCGAGTTGACTCAAGGGTAGTTCTTGACACAAAGGTAGTATCCTCCTGCCGTATGGACTTTTGCAACTGTACGTTTAGGGCGTTCAGAATTCTATTAGTTTTTCTCATCTTTCCCGTGAGCTCCCTGGTTTCATTCGGGTTGGCCCGTGTTTTTATCTTCTCCTCCCATGCATGAAACTTTTCCAGCACAAATCGTGGAACAAGGCGATAGTTAAGGATAAAAAGCTCGGGATGATTCAATACCTCAAAATTTTCACATTCCTCCAATACCCTCTTGAAGGTTAAGGTTGCCTCGTTAGCCTGTTTAAAAAGGAGTTTGTACCCGTCCCTCCCTAATATCTTAAGTGAGGCCCACGGTTTCAGGCATGCAAAAGGCCTCGATCCCTCTATGGTAAAACGGCCTGTGTCTACACTATCTCTGCGATTGACATACTGGGAGACCTGTTTCAGGTGACCCAGGTCTTTTTCATTGCGGAAAACGACGATGCCCATGGCCATTGGGCAGTAGAGTAGTTTGTGCACATCCACCGATACAGAATCGGCCCTCTCTATTCCACGAAACAGTGACCGGTATTCATCAACAATCAAGGCAGCTCCTCCCCAGGCAGCATCTACATGAAAGTATGCTCCCTCTTGCCTGGCAATATCACCCAGCTCCATAAGATTGTCTATATTACCTGTCTCAGTAGTGCCAGCAATACCGATGAGCGCCATAACCTTTGTCTTCTTTCCTTTTCTCAGATCATCTCTTTTTATATTCTTGATTTTTCTTCTTAGGGCACTTATATGAATTCGATTACACATGTCTACGGGTATGCTTATGACATTCTCCTCCCCGAGGCCGAGAAGGTGCGCCGCCTTTTTTATGGAATAATGACCTCTTTGGGATATGAGCACCACCATTCTTGAATAGCCATAATAACTCAAGGCCTTGTCCACCCCGGCCTTGCGAACGCCGGGAAAGCTTTTATCAGGTGGCAGGGCCTTTTCTCTGGCCACCAGAAGGGCGGTTAAATTGCTCATTGTTCCGCCGGAGGTAACGTTCCCCAAGGCAACCCTGTGGTTCTGGATGTTTTTCCGGTAAAATTGTTCACCCCGTTCAAAAATAATCCTGTGTATCCAGGCAACAAACTCTCTCTCCACAAAACTGGAGGCCTTTGCTGTTTCGATCTTGACCTGATTCTGGTTCAATGCGGCGATGATTATTTCCAGGAGTATCATGAAATATGGTATGGCACTGGTCATATGCCCAATATAATAAGGGCTTGCTACCATAACGGAATGAACCGTGACCTTTTCTCTGATCTCTTCTAAGACATCCCTGATGAGATAGGGGCCTTCTGGTATTGAGGTCTGATTGAATATCTGAGCCAATTCAGGCAGTGTTATTTTTTTGTGAAGAGCTTTCTTCTCTTTGAAAAAATCATAAATCATCTCGAGCACGGCAAGACCAAATTCCATGAATTTATCGGTAGTGTCAGGCAAGATAAACAGTTTCTGGAGATACTCCAAACTTGATTCAGCCTTTATCACGTGTCGTTCCTCCTAGGATCCAGATTTATGAACTGTATTTCTCCAGGCAAGGAAAAGAGCCAGAACATACAGAATCTCTCCTGCTATTAGCAGGTCATACCGGTATGGCAGGGGCATTTGCTGATGGAGACCGGCGCCGGTATCTCTCATAAAAGAATAGAGGATGGTAAGCGTGCCGATAATGGTGAGGACCCACGTTAAGAACGAAGGTCGGAAGTCATATCCTCTCTTGTAGAGAGCGGTAATGAGCAGACCAGCCAAAATCATCATTATGGCAATACTTACCGGGGCAATGACCGGCCCGATCCACGGAAGGGGGATCAAAAACAGGATATCCCAATCAAGGAGTGATGAGGGCCATCCAAGGGCAAGCTTAAGCCAGACGTAATAGAATATATCCCAGAAACCAAAGCAGATGATAAAATAGGCGAATTTCTCCCAGAACCGTTTGCCTATGAGGGCGGCCACAGACACAAGCATAGAAATGGTGGCTGTCTCCCTTCCAAGCTCAACAATAAGATGCCTTACCGTCATCAGCTTCAAAGGGAATGCAAAGCCTTCTGGATAATAAAGAGCCCTTAGATACACTACCACGGCTGCTTCCACCAATGCCATAGCTATACCAAAGACGAGTATCCAGAAAATCTTTCTCATCAGATCAATCCCTTGGGACCTTGAGCATTCTCGCCACTGCC
>DAOVRY010000010.1 GCA_030633645.1 Pseudomonadota bacterium
GCCAATACACATATCCTTGTCTACCCACGGCATGTTTATCCCCTCCTTTACAGTGTAATAGTTGGTTATCTCTTAATTTAGTTCCTTATATAACGCCCTACGTAATCGTAAAATCCCGCTGAGGAAAACTAAGCTGATTTTGACGGAGGCAAACAAGACCCGCCAACATGCCGCCAGCTGAAGTGGCTATTCTCATGATCCTTTGCCAGAAGCAAACCAAATCTGGTCTTGTCACGATTTATTGCCCTTAATTCCTCTGGGCGGTTCCGGGGAAAATTCCAAATTTAGTCATTGCTTCTATTCTCTTCCTGGCTCAACGGGCAGGCGTTGGAAAACTTGGCTATCAATACGATCTCGTCTCGTTTTGCGACCTTTTCAAAGCCTTTGGAGATGACCCGAAAGACTGTCCTGCTCTCCCCGGAGACTACTGTGCCCATCGGGCCTGGGTCAATAGAAATACCCTTCCCCGCAAGCGCTCGGAGAAAAGCCTCGATTGAAGGGGCGAGCTCCTTAGTTTTTAAAGGATAGAGACTCAACTCTGCCTGAATCCTCATAATTTCACCCTCGCTGCTATGAATGCTCCTGGGAGTATCTTAGCCCATCTTCTGGCATATTAGCTTTGTCTTTCTTTGGAGGTGGCAGCGGATCTTCACGGTGATAACCCAATAGCCACCGATGGATTTAGCTCATAGATTGGTGATCCTTCCCTGATGACCTCTGGAATAGAACTCAACTTTGGGCTTATAATGCCTGCTGCCTTAAGCTCAGCTATCAGCCCATCAACTCTATTATTAAGACCAAACTGTAAGCAGATCTTCTTTATTTGATTGCCGGTAATTTTATGATCTGTTGCCTTTTCGGCAATGCTCCTTACCAATCCAGGAATCTGTTCCCAGTCTGGATCTCCAAATTCCTTAAAGAGCTCAATTACGGCATTTTCAGGATTCCATTTTGGAGTTTGAAGGGCTTCTCTTACCAAATATCGTATTATATTGGGAATCTCATATACCTCTCCCTCTTTAATCAACAACAACCGATCTTCCCAGCTCGAGCTCTTAGCAGTCCTGACAGGTAGAAGTAATCTCCATTCCTCAGCCATGAGAAGAATATCCTCTGGATCATCTTTGATAATCTCCCTGATCTCCTGGTAAGAAATAGTGCCTTTTGATGAGCCATAAGCAAGTACTTGAGATAGTTTTCTAGTGGTTTTGCCAGCACCAAAAATTCCACTCAAGGCCCTTTCTAGACCCTCAGTTCCTTTCATCTTTGCCTTTCCATCAGCTCTCTTTTTTATAAAGCCTCCTTCAAACAAAAAGAGATTAGATCGAGATCCTTTAATAGTAGTTTTTAACTCCTCGATGACCAATATCTGTTGAGGTCGCACACAATGAGCAGGAACTGATTCTTCTCGATCCCTCAATTGTGCCTCAAGCTCCTTTATCTCTTTTTCTAGCTGTTCTTTTCTACCCTTAGCGAAATACTGAAAGTCCAGAAAGCCCCGGGCTTTAAGGCGCAGCCGCCTGCTCCGAAAGCAGGTCTTTGAGCCGATCCAGGGTAATCGGATAGGGCTGGATCGGAATCCCCATCCAGTCAGAATATTCCAAAAGCTCCTCCGGTTGCTCTGCAATATACCGATCCATATACCCAATCCCATCAAGGACAATGGCGCCGCCAGTATGCCGGGGGAAGTTCTCGTTGGCCAGCCCCTTATCCCAGCCCTTAAATACGAGGTGACGAAACTTGATCCAGCCCGGCGTCATCCACCATACCTTTTCACCACCAGCCATCTCCTGGGCGATTGTCTCACGCTCCGCTTCGCTTGCCAACATATCGACACAGTGGCTTGCCTGCACTCTCCTCACCGCTGGTCCCTGTTCCTCAATAATCGTCCTCATCGTTCTGGTTGGCTCGTTCGCGTTGACGTAACAGAACTTTCCCCCATAGACCACGATAACCTTGTCCGCCCTGTCTTTGGCCTTTCCTATCCGCTCTATAAGCTGTCTTTCCAACTCGCGGGGGTCCTCGTGTAGCCCCGGGGTGGTATACAGGATCTGACGGGCATTCAAAAACCCGGTCTCCTTCAAGTGGTTCAGTTCCAGAGTCAAGGTGCCACAGGAAACGATGGCGGTATCGGAAAAAGATGCACGTTGCATTCCTATGCCTCCTATCCTATATAATGGTCATACGATACCCGATGCAATCAGAGCATCTGATGGGACGGCGGAAATACGAACCGGTTTACAAGCCTTACCGTGCCAAGCGTGAATCCCTCGAACATAATCTCCATGATTAGCTCCTTTCCGACCGATTTCTCTTCTTTTCTTTTATCTGGAGACAGCCCGATAGTCCCATGATTCCCTTGCGTCATTTTTGAATTATTTTTCCAACCCGCCACTGGCTGCTTTCTCCAGACGATATCTTTTTTCGCTCCTCCGGCAAAGCTCCCATATTATGCACGATTGCCTGAACTTACAATACGTACAGGGATTTGTGCATGCCTCACAATTATCCAGGCATTCCTGACAGTATCCTATCCCCATCTTCTGACATACAAATCTGGCCTCCCTATCTTGGTGGTAACGACACTTCATACTTATCTCCCGCAATTTCTTTTTTGATGACTTAAAATAATGGCAAGGCATCAGAAGCATAAAATTAAGGTATGCCCTCAATAAGGCCAGAGGTCGTTTTAATCAGAAGAATTATGAAATACACAATTTGCAAATATAATTGTAATTAAGCAGTGTACCTGAATACAAAGTCTTAAACCTAATACACGCTTATGCTATTCCATGCAGCTCTGTTCTTTTTATCAATCTTTATTCCGGGATCTTATCTACTGCTACATATTTTGCCAGAAGGTCATCCTCGGTAAGCAAAATATAATCTTCTCCTTCTATTTTAACCTCTGTTCCTGCAAATTCCTTATAGATTACATGATCGTTCACCGCAACTTCATCAGTTGCATCTTTTGCTACAGCAATGACCTCACCTTCCTGAAGTTTTTCTTTTGCAGTATCAGGAATATATATGCCACCGGATGTCTTATCTTTGGCCTCTGAAGGTTCCACTAAAACACGTCCATGTATTGGTTGTAACTTCATATGAACACCTCCTGTTTAAGTTAAAAGAATCTTATCAATCTCTGCCTGGTTAAAACCCACTACTAAATGCCCGTCAATGTCAATCTGAGGTACAGCCATTTGACCGCTACGTCGGACTAGACTTTGGGCTGCATGTTGGTCACGAGCTATATCTACTTCCCTAAAACCAACACCCAGACGCCTCAAGTAAGCCTTCGCAGTTCCACACGCTGGACAACCCGGACCGCTATATACAATCACCCGGTGAGAAACTGGGCTTTTACCTGTCTTATAGTGTGAAGGATATACCCCAGAAAAAATGCGAGCATAAAACTGCGCGCTCTCAACTCCTTCTAATCGCTGCGTCACTTTCCCTTTCCCAAGTGCCAAGACTGTGGGAACATTTTCAACTCCAAGCTGTTTATGTACTCCTTTTACTCTTTCTACATCAATAACATAAACGGCTACCTGTTCATTTTCTTTGCTGAATTGTTCAAGTTCAGCAAGGGCACGCTTTGAAGCAGAAGAAAAATTCGCGTAAAATAGCACAATCAAAAACTCCTTATGCTTCTCTTGTACCTCTCCAAGATGCTTATGGTCTTCTATCCATTCGATCATTGCCACTCCTTCCTTCTAATTGACAAAATTTAGGCCAAACTCTGTTTCAAACCTCTACCATTACCTCCCCGATCTCTTTGCACTGGGCCAACCAGTTTTTAGAATGTTCTCCACCACCAAGGTATAACTTTCTCCATCTTCTTCCTTGAGAGTCTGTCTTCTCTTGAAGGAGCTCTTCTTCTGCCATCCTTTCCCGGATTGTCTTCCCTTGGGTATTGTGCCGATCAGCCATTTGTTTGTCCTCATTTCTTCCTTGGAAATAATCCTCGATTTGATTCCCTCTTCAAAAATGATTTGTAATTACCTTGTCATTGGTGATCCGCAGTTGGGGCAGTTAACCTCATAGCAGGGGGTACCTTTCTGCTGCGGCCTGTTCCCTCTGCCCGCTTCGATAATAAGGCATTTCATTCGTTTTTTCAGGATCTTTTTGAATAAAATCTTCAACCATTCGATATGCCTCATCATCGGTAAACTGGCGGGGCGGGTGTTTGCAAAAGTAGGCTGAAGGTGCCTCAAGGACACCACCAATGCCACGGGTAAGGGCAAGTTTAGTACAACGAATAGCATCAATGGCCACGCCAGCCGAGTTGGGCGAGTCCTCTACGGAAAGACGCAGCTCCAGATGCATGGGTACGTCGCCGAACAGCTTGCCTTCCATGCGGATAAAACAGACCTTATTGTCCCTCTGCCATGGCACGTAGTCGCTTGGCCCGATATGGATATTTTCTTTTTCAATACGGTGGGCAGCTACTGACTGAACGGCTTCTGTTTTGGACTTCTTCTTTGAAGCGAGCCGATGACGGTTGAGCATGTTGAGGAAATCCGTATTACCGCCAGTGTTCAACTGGTAAGTGCGCTCCAGCTTCACGCCCCTTTTCTTGAACAGATCGGTGAGTACTCTATGGGTAATAGTTGCACCCAACTGTGATTTAATATCGTCACCAATGAGGGGAATATTCTTTTCTTTGAAACGTCTTTCCCATACGGGACTGCTTGCGATGAATACCGGCATGTTGTTGATGAAAGCGACTCCAGCCTCCAGCGCACAATCCGCATAGAACCGGGTAGCCTCCTCAGAACCCACGGGCATATAATTGAGAAAAATTTCCGCCCCAGAATCCTTGAGAATACCAATGACGCCCTTTTTTGAGGGTTGAGGCACATCTGCCGGGGCAAAGGTATACTTCTGTTCATATTCCTTCATATGATCGGACAACCCATCCAGGATCCTGCCCATCTGAACAGTCACACCCGATGAGGAAATATCAGGGCAGAAAACCGTGGTACAGTTGGGTTCTGCAAATATTGCTTCATTCATATCTTTGCCCACCTTACGCATGTCGATATCAAAGGCCGCAACCACTTCTATGTCTCCAGGCGTGTACTTCCCGATCTCCCAATGCATCAGGCCTATATCATCCTGGGAATTTTTACCCCTATAATAATGTATTCCCTGAATCAGAGAACTGGCGCAGTTCCCGACACCTGCTACTGCAATTCTTATTTTACTCATAGTTACTTTACCTCCTTTTGATTCAAATCCTTCGTACCGCAACAGGAAAAGATACCATCAACATTCAATGAAGTTTGCTTAAAGCACATGATGGTCAGTAACTTTGAGACTATTTTAAATCACCGAACTAATCCCTGATCGTTTTTTCTAGATTTGGAAGGGTCTCGGGTTTATCGCCAAGCATCACCTTGCTTTCTCCGTCCCGGGCAGTCACGTTTTCGTAAACGCCATCATCCCTTCTGACCAGTTTGGTGAAACCCAGGTCTCTCAGTTCGCTGTTGGTTTTCGGTGTGCTGATATTACTTCGCGAAATAAGTTTACGCACCGGTCCCCCACAGTTGGGGCATTGTGTCAGGGGGCTCTCATGAGTAGATTGCGTCACCTCAAAGACATTTCCCAAGGGACAAGCCTCTTTCACATGCTGGTACTCGTAAACAGGCATAATTGCTCCTTACTCATACATTTAGTATCATCTCATACCATTAAAAGCCTTAATAGTTGGCCATGATGAAGGTCTTCGCCCTGATATAATCACCACGGCCAACTCTATACCTGAAGTCACATCCCAAATGACAAGTCGCTCATGCCATTTGTAAGCCTTACCAACCATTCTAGAAACCGCTCAACCTCTCCTACGCCATTAACCGTATAATCTGCCTCTCTATCTACTTCCCTTGGTGCTTCTTCATTGATAACTCCTACTGCCACACCATGAAAGCCTGCTTGCCGTATTGCTCGAAAGGCATCCACATCTGTGAGATCATCCCCCAGATAGACCGTTTTCCTGAGATTATACTGATCTAGTAGCTCGAGGGTGGCCGAACCTTTATTAATGGGTATGAATGGACGGAGCTCTATGGCCATCTTTCCCTCTCGTATTACTAAGCCATTCGTATTCCTGGCTCTTGCCAGAGTTGCCAAAATCTTCCTCCTAGCAGCATCCCTGTCTCGACATAGACGGTAATGGATTGAGGCGGTCACTACCTTGTTGTCGAAAAGAAGCCCTTCGATATCGAGAAGAGGTTTCAGTTCTTTTAGAGTTTTTTCTATCACACCAGAATATGACTCCATACCGGGAACGGGTCTGACACCTCCTGATTCCCATCGCTCGAACCCGTGCTTACCTATATAGACGATCTCCTCGATTCCTACCATCTCTCTCATTTCAACCACAGGCCGACCAGAGACAACAGCTACCAGTGGCAAGTGTTTGGCAAGTTGAAAGAGATAATTCCTGCAAAGGGGCGAAACTTCTGCCTGAGCCGGAGTAGGTGCAGTGCGGCTTATCGTACCATCGATATCCGTAATCAGCCCTAAACAAGTATCTGCCAGGAGTTCCTGCACGGAATCAAGATGGTCAAAGAGATAAGGCACCTCGTTTCATTACCTCTCATATCTTGGCGTTTGTTTATGATATTTATCTTCCTTAGAAAGATAGCCCTGATAGTCATGGGTTACCTCCAGGGGATCTCCTGATTTGAAAGGAACAAAGTCAGAGGGCGTGGTGGCCTTTTTTGTCTCATCCCTCTGATCAAATGAAGAGTCGATCTTACGATATACTTTCATCGTTTCCTCTGCCGCGATATCCCAGGAAAAGCAACGTGCCCTTGCAATACCTTTCTCCATAAGTTGCCTGCTCAGGGTTCTATTAGTTATTACCGAGTGCATAGCCTTTGTGATATCATTGGTATCTTCAGGATCTATCAATAAGCCAGCATCGCCAACTATCTCCGGTAAGGATGAGCGGTTGGATGTAATTACAGGGCAGCCACAGGCCATGGCTTCAAGCGGAGGTAGACCGAAGCCCTCGTAAAAAGATGGAAAAACCAGGGCCACAGCAGAGGAGTAATATGCCGCTAGTTCGGTATCTGTTACATGATCAATGAAGATAACATCTTTCTCCAGATTAAGGTGCGCTATCGCCCTTTGTGTCATTCGGCGAAACTGTTTCGATCTTCCGGCAGCCCCTATCTTTATCAGTTTCAATCCCTGGAGGTCACCAAACTCCTTCTTCAATCGGGCAAATGCAGCCACTAGGCCTGCCAGGTTTTTTCTTGGTCGCTCTGATCCCACATAGAGAAAGTAGGGAAAGGAGACAAGTCTCTTCTCTGGCACCGGCTTGAACACTCCGTGATTAATGCCGTTGTATACAACAGTGACCCTTTCCTTGGCTATGCCCAGCTTCTCAACTAGGTCTTTCTTGGTGTAAGCCGAAGGAGCGATGATATGCTCTGCCCTTTTCAAACCCCGGACATCAAGCCACAGCCCTGTCCTCTCTGATATCCCTTCTCTATAAAAAGGAGAACATAACCTCACCAGGTCATGGACTGTAATTATGAAGGGCCTTTTCAAGAATAGTGCATAACGACCGAAATGCTGATTCGGGAAATGTATCAATTTAACCACGGTTCTTAGTCTGCTCAGGCGGCCATAAATCTTAGGGAATGACATATACCGTTTGATTTCCTCGGTCTGTATGGATAATCGCTCCGCTAACTCTTGGCTGTAACGGTCCATGCCAGACCCCTCAACGGTAGTTATAAAAATAACCATATTCTAGATTCCTCATAGGTTCTGTTTTTCATTGCACAGTTTCTTGCCGTTTTTTCTTGAGCGCCGCAGTCTGTAATGCCGAAAGCATGAGATAACTCCGATCCAGCGCCAGTATGCTCCTCGCTTTTCTCCTATATTACAAGGCCTTATTCAGCCCTCTTAATCCAGATCCTGCGCCATAGAAAAGGCATGCCAGCAACACCTCTTTCATGGCCCTCTGATCTCCTTCCTTGAGAATCTGTCTTCTCTTGAAGGAGCGCTTCTTCTGTCGTCCTTTTCCGGGTTGTCTTCCCTTAGCTGTTGTGCCAAACAGCCATCTGATTATCCTTAAGCTTATCAAGCCATATGTTTGAGTGTGGAGTGTCTTTCCACAGACAACCGAGAATGTAAGAGGTTGGCAATCCTAATCAGGTCATAATGCCAGTGGATTCACCCATATCCGGGTCCTTTGATCCCTTCGCCCTGATTCTTGGTGTTAGGACCTCTTTAAAAAATCGTAGTGCCTCCTCAGCATCATTGTCCATGAGTGTGGCCTCTATCTTCATAATCTCTTCGTGTGAGATTTCAAGCATGACTCCACCCATGTTAGGCCTCTCCAGCAAAGAAGCCATTCCTTGAATGAAAAAAGGAATGGCCTCTTTGTCCTGCCTGTTTGTCATTACCTGGTCATCGGGGTCCCACATTTGGGGCACTGAACCTCATAACACGGAGAACCCTGCTGATGGGCAACCTTGAAACCACAATTCGGGCAAATGCATTCTCCCCCTGTCCCGAGTCCACGACCACCCATCCTTGCACGACCACCACCGCGTCCAAGGCCTCTCCCCGTTCCCGGGCCTCCTCCGGCAGGTCCTGTACCATCTCCTCTTGGCATCTAACTCACCTCCTCTTTGATTATTATCTGATAGTTATTATATAGTGATGTACTAAATATGTGTCAACAAAGACAAAACGAATGGGCTGCATAATCTATCTTACCTTCTCTTCAAATTCTGTATTCTATCCAAGATACCATCAATCCGCTTTGATAATGCTGTAACCTCTTTTTTCAATGCCTCTAAAGAAGCAGTGGGTCCTGGTCTTTGGGCAAAAATAGGTTGATAAGACCTTTGTTGGTATCCAAAAACTGGAACTCTCATTCCGACAACTTCACTTATTCTATATCCTGCCCATGGATTCTGCCTGCAACCAAAAGGCGACGCTTTCTCTTCTGCCACTGCCTTAGCAAATTGTCCACAATTTTCAAATCCGCAGAATCCGCAATTTAACTTGGGTAAGAGATCATAGATCTGCTTTATCGTATCCTTCTTGGCTGGTGCCATCTTTGTTTCACCCTTGTTTGCATTTACTCCAGAGCCAAGGAATTAGCTTGTCTGCCCTCTCCACACCCACAACACTTGATACCTGGTATATGCTAGATTTATCCTTTATCCTGCAATTCCATCAGGACGTTAAGTAATTGCTCACCTGCCTCTTGCATCTGGGTTACTGCCTGTGATACAGGGTTGTAAGGGGCGAGTTTTTCCGCATCAGGGGTCTTCTCTTCCCATCTCTTAAATTTCTCACTGTGCCTCTTGTTTTCATCGATCCAGGAACTGAGAATAACCTTAAGCCTCCCTGCTTCATCG
This sequence comes from Pseudomonadota bacterium, assembly GCA_030633645.1. Taxonomy (GTDB): domain Bacteria; phylum Desulfobacterota; class DSM-4660; order Desulfatiglandales; family B25-G16; genus JADFWK01. Next base: position 9,396 of record DAOVRY010000010.1, read on the forward strand.
GTTGGGAATCTCTTCAGGATATCTTCAACCTTTGATCGAATCATATGCTCAGGAACTGCACCGAGGATCTCATCAACCTTCTCGCCACCACTAAAAAACATCTGCATGGGGATGCTCACAATATTGAATTCCC
>DAOVRY010000280.1 GCA_030633645.1 Pseudomonadota bacterium
ATGAATACTCGGCAGGCACCATTGGTCGATTACGAACGAGGATCCAGGCGTTTCTTGAGGTGATAGAATAATTTAACGTCTCGGAATTTCTACAACTTACTGAAATTAGGTGGGTTTTTTGAGGCTTGGTGTTTTTTGCCTTGTACATGGAATAATGGAGTAATGGAGTATTGGAATGTTGATTATGTGAGGGACTTTCACATTTAGTAACTCCTCTGTAAAGAGTTATCTTGCCACTAAAAACAACATTGCATTTACCTAAAACCCATTATTCCAGTCCCGACCATGTCGGGATTCCAATTGGGGCGAAACCCTAAGGTCTTCTATTGGGTTTATTGAGTTTATCGGGTTCATAGAGTTAGAACACAACAAACATAAAAAACATAACAAACTCGATAAACTCTAATAAGGAGGTTTAAGCAGATGGCTGAGGAACAAAAAAAGCAAGAGAGGAAGAAGAGAAGAACCGCGACTGAGGCTGCCAGCTCCATCGGTGCTATGGTAAAGGCAGCCATCGGCGGCACAGTAAAGGCAAAGCAAGAAGGGAAAAAGGTTGCCTATGCCTTTATCGTGTGTTGCTACGATGAAATAATAAGGGCCATGGATGTGGTGCCGGTCTGGACCGAAAATTATGCAGGTGTGTGCGGGGCAAAGAGAGATGCGCAAAGATTTCTGGAAAGGGCAGAATCCCAAAGCCTTTCACGGTCTCTTTGCACCTATGCCCTCTGTGGGCTCGGTTTTGACCAGTGGAGGGAGGAATTGGGCGAAATGCCACCGGATGCCCCATGGGGAGGACAAGCACGGCCTGATTTTATGCTGTCGAGCGGCCAGATTTTGTGTGACCCGAGAAACAAGTGGTACCAGGCAGCTCAGCAATACATGCCCGACGTTCCTATCTATGATGTAGGTCTTCCCTATCCCCTTTATGAGGATGATATCGAGGTTGCCGACGTTCAGGACTATTACATCAAGTATATTGTAGCGGAATTACGGGGGTTGGTAAAATTCCTGGAAGAACAAACGGGGAAAAAGATGGACTACGATCGCCTCCGTGAGCTCGTTGATTTGGGCGAGAGGACCTGGAATCTGATCTGGGAAACCTATGAGCTTAGAAGGGCTGTGCCAACACCAATGGGCACTGGAGATGCCATGAATACCATGGTGCCAATGGTCTTTATGCTTGGTACACAGGAAGGATATGATTTCTATGTAGGGTTAAATAAAGAACTCAAAGAGAAGATTGCCAGGAAGGAAGGTGTTGTAGAGAATGAGAAATATCGACTCCTGTGGGGCGGAGGATTACCCTCATGGTTTGCCCTGACCGATTTTAACTATTTTAATAGCAAAGGGGCGGTTTTTCCGGTTGAGACGACCTATCGTATGATCGAACCCGTCTACAGGCTCAACATGCCTGATACCGATGACCCTATTGAACGACTGGCCTGGAGATGGCTGGGATACTGGACCTACTGGTACGACAAGGCCAAAAAAAGGCCTGGATCCGAGCCAGACGTGGAGCGCTTAATACAGTATATTGAGGACTACCAGATTGACGGTGTTGTCATGCATGAGGCATTCTCGTGCAGAACCTGGCATCTTGGCCTAATCTGGCAGTTAAACCAGTTGAGGAAGATATACAAGCCGATCCCCGTTTTAATACTGGGGCAAGGTGGAAAGAAAAGAGAGGAAAAGCGAGAACTCCCTTCCCTGATTTTGGAAAGTGATATCATAGACATAAGCACCTATTCCGAGGTCGATACACGAAATAGGATAGATGCCTTTATTGAGACCTTGGAACAAGTAAGGAAAAACAAGGCCAATCTCCGCTAAGATGCTATGTCAGACTACTTTGCAGGCATTGACATAGGCTCTACCATGACCAAGGTGGTGATCATGAATGACGGGATCATCTCCTCTATTATAGGGCCTACCGGACCGGAGCAGCGAAGATTGGCCAACAGGGTAATGGAAAATGCCCTCAATCAGGCTGGCCTTCCTTTTGAAGCAATCACCTACCTTGTGGCTACCGGCTATGGAAGAATCAATGTCCCCTTTGCCGACAAACAGGTAACAGAAATTAGCTGTCATGCCAAAGGGGTAGCGCACCTTTTCCCTGAGTGCAGGACAATTATTGACATTGGAGGGCAGGACAGCAAGGGAATAACAATAGCCCACGGCAGGCCTACAGATTTCGTCATGAATGACAAGTGTGCCGCTGGTACCGGAAGATTCTTAGAGGTTATCGCTGAAGCGCTAGGTCTCACTATAGAAGATTTGGGCGGAATGGCGCTAAAAAGCAAACAGCCTGCACAAATAAGCAATATCTGTACGGTATTTGCCGCGCAGGAAGTTGTAGCCCGGTTAGCGGAAGGGGTTCCTCTCAACGATTTGGTCGCTGGCATCCTTGAATCACTGGCTAGCAGGATCTCGCGGATGGTCAATAGACTGAAGGTGGCAAATGAGGTTGTTATTACAGGCGGAGGAGCCAAAAATGCTGGTCTGGTCAAGGCGCTTTCCGACAAATTGGGTTATGCCACGCTGGTTCCCCTCGAACCTCTTATCACCGGGGCTGTTGGTGCCGCTTTACTGGGCAAAGATATTGTGCAAAAGGCCATGAAAAACGGCTTACCTTTAGAGAGAAAAAAGCGCTCGTTAGAGGAGATAGAGATTCTCTAGGGTGATGTGTGATATGCGTTACAGGGATAGCCTATCGCACATCATGCATATCACATATCCCATATCTCACATCTCACATGGGCTCGACCCAAGAACCTGCTCGTGCTGCATGATCAAAAAAAGGCTTACATCAGATAGTAATC
>DAOVRY010000091.1 GCA_030633645.1 Pseudomonadota bacterium
CATCGTGGCTTGTCGGTTTGAGGCGAAGCTTCGTTAGACTATGTGGGGCATAATCCAAAAAAAAGATACCCATACCCTGCAATAAGCTTAAGAATCAACAGCCTAGGTTTCACTATGCCGTGACCTTGGCCCTAAAGGCGAGTTTTGACATCGCCTGGAGCGAGCCTTTGATTTATCAAAAAACGTTTTAGAGAAAGTGAAAAGGGATTTCGGCAACAGCCTGATCAAAATTGCCAGTGGCGAATTCTTTGCAAGGGTTGCCTAGTAATCTTACAGGACATTACACCTGTTGAAGCCATCAAAAAGGTTTCGCAGCAACACCTCAAAAATTCTCCCAAAGCAGGGTGGCTGCAGGTATGACGGAAAGCCTATTGTTTCTTCTCTTTCGTCATCCCGGAGATTTCTTTGAGGACTCCCTCCAGATTTTCTAATGCCCTCCCGTACTCAGCCCAGTTCCCCTGGCGCAAGTAATTTATTGCTTCATTGTAATGTTTCAAGGCCAAGCTGCCAAGACCATAAATATTCAACGTTTCGGGAACAAGTGGTGAAACAGGTTCCTTGCTGGCAATGGCACGTTCCAAGACGCCGTTCAGGGCCTTTTTGAGATCATCGTCCATTCTGAGGCGATTGCCAAAAGCAACAATAACCCTTTTTAGTTCCGGCAAGGAAGCGGCTTTTGATCTATCCACTACTGCAGAACCCAGAGGTCCCTTTCTTTGGGACTTTCCAAAAGCTCTGGGTTGAGGTGATGCTGTTGGGGGCACTTCTTCTTCTTGCTTTGCTTCAAGGTAAACTGGTTCCACATAAATAAATGAGTCACCAACAGGAATAGCGAGAAGATTGCCTCTGATAACTCTGGAACCTCTCTGACCCCACAAGCTCAACTCCCGGGAGATATCCGTCTGCTGATCAATCCTGGCTTCAATCTGCATGGGCCCATAGACCAGTTTGTCCTTGGGCAATTTGTAGACCAACAGACTTCCGTAGTTAGGCAGGTCACTTCTGGCCGCCAGCCAGCTTATCATATTATCCTTTTTAGAAGGAGTAAAAGGGAGCATCAAAAGAAACTCTTCTTTGTCTTCTTCGGGCAGCTTCACAATGATGTAATAGGGTTCCATTTCTTGTCGGCTATCACCATAAACCTCATCAGGGGTTTGCCAGAGATCCTCCTGGTTGTAGAAGACCTGGGCGTCCTCCATGTGATATATTCTATACGTACCTGCCTGGATCTTGAAGAGATCCTTGGGATACCGGATATGCTTTTTCAAACCGGCAGGCATTTCACTAAAGGGCTTGAATAGATCGGGGAATATACGGGCGTAAGTTCGAGCAAGAGGATCAGTTTCATCAACCATATAAAAGGATACATGCCCATTATAGGCATCTATAGCTACCTTGACTGAATTCCGAATATAGTTGAGCCTTTTTTTGTCGACAGGGCTGCGCGATCGGCGAGAATAGGGATACATATTAGATGTCGTATAGGCATCTTGAATCCAAAAGAGCTTTCCTTCAGAAATAACCAGGTACGGATCAGAGTCATAATCGAGAAATGGCGCAATTGTGCGTACCCGCGTACCGATCCGGCGGTTATACATTATTCTGCTCTCCGGGCTCAAATACGTGGTAAATAGTATCTGGGAATCGAAAAATTCAAGGGCAAACAAAAGCCTTCGAGCAAAAGATTTGATAGGAACCCCTCCCCGTCCCTGATAAACAGTGTAGACATTCTTGTCCCCCTTGGGGTAATCAAATTCATCAGTTTTAGTCTTTACGAGAACATATTCATGAGTTTTTTCCCCATAGTAAATCTCCGGACGCTCTATCTTCAGGTCAGCAGGAAAGGAAGGAGGGAGGTCTTTGATTAGGAGCCGGGGAAGTCCTTCTCTGGTCACTTCGTTTACCGGGCTTAAGGCCAATCCGTAGCCATGGGTATAAATCAGATGTCTATTAACCCACGTATTTGCCTGGGGAGGAAGTTGGTTTACTACCAACTCTCGGGCAGCGAGCATGACTTGCCGGAGCTCGTTGTTGATGACATAACGATCTACATCTACGTTGTTGAAATCGTAATAGAGCCGTATAGCTTGGATCTGCCTGTAGGTTTGAAGTAAAGGACGGTGGTCCCAGATCCTAATATTTTGAATAGTTACATTGTGTTTCTCAATGTCTTCTGTGGTCAGTTTATCACTAACCGGAAAGTCTACTTCCTTTATCTTGGTCAGATTATAAGCCTCGCGGGTATTTTCAATATTGTAAGCTATGTAGGGCGATTCCTTGTCTAACTCATTGGGCTTCACCACAAATTGTTGCACCAGGCTGGGAAGGAGAGTTCCAAAAACCAATACAGCCCCTAACCAGATTCCACCGCTTAGCCAGATCAATTTTGTCCGAGGCTTAAAGGCGCTAAAAAAAAGGACCACGGCCAAGCCAAGGGAGAAAATGATCAGAGCCTTGTAGGCCAAGACCTTAATGGTGACATCCGTATAGTTAGCACCGAAAGCAGGTCCTTGGGCAGAATAGAGAAGTTTGTAGATTTTTAGATAATAACCCCAGGCCAAGAGGAGAACAACGATTCCTCCCAGGAAAATAAGGTGTTTCTTGGCTTTTTGTCCGATGGCGATTTTAGGTACTGAGAGTGGCTTTCCTTCCTCTGGAGCAAATTCACCAATTACTTGAAGACCACCCTTTTTCAGATACCACCCCACGGTCAGGAGAACAGATAGAATGAGAAAAACCAAGAGCCTGTTTTGTACCAAAAGGTAAAAGGGAAGAGAAAAAACATAGAAACCGATGTCCCGCTCAAAAATGGGGTCGGTGCGCCCAAAAGGTACTTGATAAAGATAGCGCAGGGCAAGGTCCCATTGTTGAAAGTCCTTTGAAGCAATAACAAAACTGATAACCAGAACAAGGGCTACTAAAAGAGCACTTGAGGCCTTGCCAGAGAGGCCAAGCTGGGAAAGATAACCGCCTTCAGTTCCAAAGCTCAGCCCTGCCCCATGGCCTGGGTTTAAGCGTCGAGCTACGTAGAGGTTAACGAGCAGGATAAGGAGAAAGGTTAGCCATATCGCCAAACCAAACCCGAACTTGCTCAAAAGCATCGTCCAGAAAATAGACGAAAAGTTTAGATTTCCGAACCAGAGCCAATCAGGATATATGGAAACCACCAACCACAGCAAAATAACAACGATAAGCCCAAACCCGATAATTAGTTTCTTCTTCATAAGTTACTCTCCGTTAAGGTAAACTTAGCAACTTTCCTAAGCTATGTACGTTAATGAACAGCATTTTCAAAACAGTTTTGGCTAGCCTCGCCCAGACAATTACCCGCACACTTGAGCTAAAAGAGCCACCTGAAAATTTATATAATAGAGTTTTCTACGCCTCAGTGCAAGTAGTTTTTCATAGAGAGGAAACTACAGCACTTCGATATGTTCTCGGGGTTTCTGCTTTCTGATCTGCTTTCTGATCTGGACAGTTCAGATAGCAGTATGGTAACCTAATATAATATATTATGACATCATGGTAATTGTGGCAGGATATTTGCAATTTCATGGTACAGACATAAACACTCTCTTGCTGACTGCTGCAAAGAAGCATGCACTAACCTGAGACGTTCTTAACGAATAAGGAGCTCCGCCATGAGCGAACCGGACTTAGACCCCCGTTTACCTCTCATACAAAATGCTGACCTAAAGGATAAGCTTGTCCTGGTTCGAGTGGACCACAACGTCGTCAAGAAGGGTGAAATCCGCGATCCCTACCGGATCGATGCCACCCTGGGGACTCTTTACAACATCGTGGAGCGAGGAGGCCGGCTCATCCTCATGACTCACGTGGGCCGAACACGAGACAAAGAGACCGGCCGCATTGAAGTGGACGATGACACCTCGGTCTATTCAGTTGTTGATTATCTAGAGCGCAAATTGCACACCAGGTTTGTGGTGCCCCAGTTTCCAGTCCATCCAGAATGGGGCATCAGAGAGATCGACACCTCCATCAACTGGTGTATTAGGGACCTCCTAGCACACCGGGTGGGGGGCATCTACCTGCCCAATACGCGCTGGTTCGAGGGTGAGGAGGCCACTGGCGAGAAGCGAGAGCGCTTTGCCGTGCAATTGGCTGGCCTGGCCGATGTCTTTGTCAATGACGCCTTCGGCTCGTGGCAAGTTCATGTCTCAACGGTTGACGTGACCAAGCATCTGCCGAGCTTTGCCGGTTTCCTTCTCCAGAAGGAACTCAGTAACCTGAAGCACTTGCTGAAACCTGAGCGGCCCTTTGTCGCCGTTGTAGCTGGGGCCAAATACGACACCAAGATCGGTCCGCTCTACCAAATCTACAAAAAGGTTGATCACCTGATACTGGGGGGAATTATTTACAATACCTTTCTGTGCGCTAAACACGATATTCACGTGCGCGGGGTAAGTGAGACCGACATCCAGGCAGCCAAGGATCTGGTGAAGCTGGACAAGGAAGCCAAGAAGGTGATCGAATTACCTTTTCTGGTCGAGTCGGATACCATAGAGGGTCGGGTGGAAGGCAAGTACCGCACCCGCAGCATCAAGGACTTCAAGAAAGGAGATCGGTTCGGTTATTTCTTGGATGTGCCTCCCGAATCATTCGACGCCCCTGGGGTGGCAGAGGTTATTGGCTCGGCCAAAACCATTTTTGTCAATGCGGTTATGGGCTTCACTCCGCACTTTTACGAAGGGTCACAGAAACTGGACCAGACCATTGATCATAACAGGCGAGCCCAAAAGTTCTATGGCGGGGGGGACACCCTCCAGGAATTCAAAAACCTCAGCCCCGGATTGTACCTGGCCGCTATGGATAGTGCTCAATATTTCTTTTTTACCGGAGGCGGGACAGTGCTCAAAGCCATTGAGGAAGGCACGCCCTACGGCCTCGAACCAGTTAAGTCCTTAATAGAAAACGGGGGGTCAACGCCGAAAAACCCAGCCCATAGTATTTTGTCAGAGAGCGCGTAAAGAATTCTGGCCTACATGTACCGGTCTTTGGTACGCAAAACCCTCAATGAAATATCTCATACCTGACAGCTCAATCTGCTCTCGATGTCGCAAAAAACAGAGTTGATCCACCAAGATGTCCAAATATTCAAGCTGCCACCCCATGTGCATGGGTCACCCTGAGGCATTACCTCTGAACATGGCAGGATCTCTTAGCCTTTTTCCAGGGCCTTTCGCCTTGACACACAAATTCTTTTACCCCATAGTGCCCCAACTAGAAGCGATTGATATGGCGCTCTCAGCAGTAACCTTTCTGAGAGCGTTTGTCATAGGAATTTGATGGACTATGCTA
>DAOVRY010000294.1 GCA_030633645.1 Pseudomonadota bacterium
CTCCTAATAATATGCAATCTTCGGTCCCTGATAGCTCAGGATTATCATCACTAACGATTGGTGGTTTGTAGCCGAGTTCTTTGTTTATCTTATTCTGGATAACCACGGCCGCTATTCTGATAAGTTTTTGATTCCCATTGCCTATAATAATTTTCTTAACCTGTTTTTTCCATATATTCTCAGGTTCGCATGGCCCGTCCGCCGTAATACTATGGATGGCGGGCAGGCGCGTTTGGCTTGAACCCACAACCTCTGAACCCTGAACCCGTGAACGGTTACTCCTTTCTTAAAGTATCGCCATTATAGCATCAACAATTCGATGAGCCTCTTCTGCCGTAAGTGAGGGATAGATGGGGATGCTAACCGCCTTTTCCCACACCTCATCCGTTATGGGGTAGCCAGGCAATGACAGATACCTGTGTAATGGCTTAAATACTGGCCTCCTGCATTCAATGCCCCTTTTCCGCATCTCTTTCATGAATTCCGGTGAATTTTCAAGGAGTATGACATATCTGTAATAGATATGTTCTCTTTCCTCTGGCACCACAGGTAATCTGACCCCTACCCTTTTCAGCCCGTGGTTATAGAGGGCGGCAATCTCTTTTCTCTTTTCAATGAATGCGGAAAGTTTGTTGAGCTGGCTCACCACCACTGCAGCCTGGATATCGGTTAGTTTATAGTTATACCTGACCGTATAGGTCTCCCTCTCATCATAGGCCCGTAAATCTCTGATACTCTCAATCAGCCCACGGTCATTGGATAGAACCATCCCGCCCTCTCCGGCACCGAGCATCTTTGTGGCATAGAAGGAGAGGATCGATACAAGACCAAAAGAGCCCGCTTTTCTCCCATTAACGGTAGCACCGATAGAGTGTGCACAATCCTCTATGCCCGGAATACCCAGAGAAAGGATGGCGTCAATATCTGCAGGCAGCCCGAACATATGGGGTACGATTATGGCCTTTGTTTTATCTGTAATAACTTTTTCTACGTTTTCCCTCGTAATGTTATAGGTATTGGGATCAATATCAGCGAGGACCGGAGTTGCCCCCACATAGTGGACAGCATTTAACAAGGCTGTGCATACATAGCTTGGCATTATGACCTCAGAACCCTCGCCTACCCCAAGAGAGAGGAGTGAGAGGTGGAGGGCAGCAGAGCCTGAGCTCACGGCAACTGCGTGATTGACCCCAATTAGAGATGCGCTTTTCTCTTCAAGTGATGAGACAACCCTCCCCTGTGCCAACTGCCCTGAGCGCAATACGCCTATAACGCCGGCAAGATCTTCTTCTTCCAGAACTACCTTTGAGTGGGGAATCACCTTTTACCTGATTTGAGTGAACTAAAGTGCCTAAAGTGAGCTAAAGTGAGCTAAAGTTACTTTTTGAAATAATTAATTCAAAAGTAGCACTCCAATTATTTAACAGGACAAGTAATTTGCGCCAACAGAAGTTCCAGATTTTGTGATCTGATTCCTTACTACCCTGCCCTCTGGCGTATTGGGTAAGGTGGTTGACAACTGAATTATGCTCACTGCGAATTTTCGAGTTCGCTTTTCGAGTCCTTTTGAAAATTCTTTATTATCCATCACTTTAGGCACTTTAGGCACTTTCAATTTTAGGCACTCTTACCCTCAATATTAATAAAAAGCCGCTCAGTAACAAACCCTTCTGCCAGAGGAACCCTGCCCTGCACACCCCTGAAGTGGGCAGAAGAACGTGTAATATCTAAAATAGAAAGACCCTCTATGTTTGTCTTCATTACCTGGGAGGCATGTGCCTTCAGTGCTTCCAGCTTCTTATCCAGAACCGAACCTATATCCACAAATACCTTTGGCGTAAAGCTATCCGTTGTTGGTACCTCGTAAAACATCACATTTTTCACATACCGCGCTGCGGAAAGCACTGACCTATTAAGTGCCCTGTGATCCTGGTGGCTATCATAATAAAAATTAACAAAGATAAAATGAGGTTGAATCTCTTTGATATACCGCTCCACCATATGAATAACATCGTTTCCTTTATCGGATAACTCCGTATCCTTGAAGCCTCCCCAGAAAACATCCTCGGCACCTACTATATCTGCCGCCTTCATCTGTTCTTCACATCTTATTTTATCCTGTCCACCCATCTCTCCCTTTGTGGTTATCAAAAGAAACACATGGTGCCCTTTCTGGGCGTATTTAATGAGGGTTCCTGCGCAACCTACTTCCACATCATCAGGATGGGCGCCTATAGCAAGTATGTTCATATTTCCCCCCTCAGTATCGTCAAACTATTGTCACCGTGGTTAAAGATAAGATCAATCACAGACATGAAAGGCTCAAAATCGCCGAATAGCTGATGGTAAACCGGGTGTTTGAAATCCTGAAACATGACCTCAATTCCGCTCTTATTATAGACATCTAAATTCATATACCCCCTCCCACCTATTCCTGCAAGATACGTACCTACACCAAAGTGCTTGGTGATAGCAACAAGCCTTTCATCCGGATCTTGAGGAAACTCGCCCAGTTCGGAGGCGACATAGAGCGGTGTGCCTATTCCCATTACCTTAACAAGCCTTTTCACTACCTCTATGTTTAATTGAGAGATAAACTGCCAGGAAGAAGAAAAAATATCTTCAAAAAGGCTTTCCAACATGTCAAAATAGGGAGCCCTCTTATAATTTGACACAAGAGCC
>DAOVRY010000034.1 GCA_030633645.1 Pseudomonadota bacterium
AAGATACCCATACCTTGCAATAAGCATAAAAATCAATAGGTTAGGTTTCACTATGATGTGAGCATGTCCTAAAGGCGAGTTTTGACATCTCCTGGAGGGAGCCTTAGATTTGTCAAAAAAAGTTTTAGACCTAGTGAAAAGGGATTTCCGTTTAGGTATCAAGTGCGGAAACTTGGTAGGAGGGGCAGCAGTCAATTACCCCTGTTTTTGATAACCGGATAGTCAGGGAAATCTAAGTGCAATCGCTCGGATCGCCACCAATTTTAGCAAGCCCATGACTCAGGGCTGGCAAGATAACAGACAGGTTTTCCCTTGCACCATCAGGACTTCCGGGTAAATTTATTATGAGACTGCTTCCCCTGACCCCGACAATTGCCCGGGAAAGCATAGCATGAGGGGTTTTTTTCAGGCTCACAGCCCTCATGGCCTCGGCCATACCAGGTACCTGATATTTGATTACCCTGAGCATAGCCTCAGGAGTCACATCACTTGGGCTGACCCCGGTTCCCCCGGTCGTCACAATGAGTCTGAGCCCATCTTTATCAACCCAGGTAATCAAACGCTCTGCAATCTTTTCCTGGTCATCAGGGACAATAGCCTGTTTTTCAACAGGGTACCCGGCCTTGGTTAGCAAATCAGCAACCACAGCGCCAGATTCATTCTTTCTCTGCCCCCTCGATCCTTTATCACTAATAGTTAATACCCCAGCCCTTATCATCAATCGGCTACCTCTAGCTTGTTTCTCCTTTAGATGCGGCTATTATCTTCTCTGCTAGTTGTACCGGAACCTCTTCATAGTGTGAATGCTCCATCTGGAAACTGCCCCTGCCACCAGTTATTGATGTTAGATCAAAGGAATATCTCAAAACCTCAGCAAGAGGTACCTCAGCCTTTATGATCTGGTGCTTCCCATCGGTATCCATGCCCAGGACCTTACCCCTCCTGCCGTTAATATCACCTATGACGTCTCCCATGACATCTTCCGGGACTCTAATTTCCATGCTCATAATCGGTTCAAGAAGAATAGGAGTAGCCTCCCGAACAGCCTTTTTGAAACACATGGAGGCAGCAATCTTAAAGGCCATCTCAGAAGAGTCGACCTCATGGGATTTTCCATCATAAAAACGGATCTTTAAGTCCACAACAGGGTGTCCTGCCAGAACACCACTCCTCATAGCCTCCACTATTCCCTTCTCAACGGCTGGGACAAAATTCCTGGGCACATTCATACCACTCAATGCCTCTTCAAACACAAACCCTTCCCCCCTTTCCAAAGGGAAAATATCAAAATGTACCTCCGCAAACTGACCCCGCCCCCCGGTCTGTTTTTTATGTCGGTAGACTATTTTTTCCTTGGCACCCCTAACCGTCTCCCTGTAAGGAACCTTTGGGGTCTTCAGATTGATTTCCACACCAAATTTCCTCTTTAATTTATCCCTTGTATTCTCCAGGTGAATCTGACCTGTTCCTGACAGGATAATCTCTGAGGTTGATTGATCTCTATCCACTCTAAGGGTAGGGTCTTCCTCCATCAACTTGGCCAGAGAAGAGTATACCTTGTCCTCATTCTCCTTTTCAGTGGCTTCTATGGCGAAAGAAATGGTTGGCGAAAATGGCTGAGCTGGATCAAACACGACTGGATTATCCCCAATGCAAAAGGTATCACCTGTTGCGGTCTCCTTGAGCTTGGCTACAGCTGCTATATCGCCGGCACCAGCTGTTTTGATTGGTGTTTGCTTTTTGCCTTCAATTGATAACAACTGGCCCAATCTTTCTTTTACCCCTTTTGTTGAATTAAAGACCGTAGATTCTGAGTCGATCTTTCCAGACATAACCTTAATCAGATTGAGTCTGCCAGCAAAAGGGTCTGCCAGAGTCTTGAAAACGAGAGCTGAAAAAGGGGCATCATCAACGGCATCAAATTCCACGTTTTCATCACTGTGAATCTTATGCCCTTTAACCTTTCCTCTCTCACTCGGAAAAGGCAAGACCTGGTCAATAATGTCCAAGAGGTATTTTATGCCGATATTAAGGAGAGCAGATCCAGGAATAACTGGCACAACCATGCCGGATTTCACACCCTCTATAAAGATTTCTTCTATCTCTTTCGGGGTGATTTCTTGTCCATCAAGATATTTTTCCATAACATCATCATTGACCTCGACGATATTTTCCATCATTTTCTCACGCCATGTATCCACTGTCTCGGCCATCGGACCTGGGATATCACCATCCTTGGACGAACCGCTCCCATCATTCTTGTAAAGATGGGCCTGTAGCGTAATCAAGCTTACCAGGCCATTAAAATCACTCTCTACTCCAATTGGGAGATAAATGGGTGTCACATTTATAGAGAATACATCCTCTATTTCCTTTAAAATCTTATAGAAATCAGCCCGTTCCCGGTCCAGTTTGTTGATAAAGATCACCCGAGGCAAACTATATTCCTCGGCAAATCCCCAGACCTTTTCGGTGCCCACTTTGATGCCGTCAACAGCATCAACAACAACAACAGTCCCTTCGGCCGCCTGGAGACATATCTTGGTATCGGAAATGAAATCATTTTCTCCCGGTGTATCTATCAAGTTGAACCTCGCGTTTTTCCAATTGTAGGGGTGGAAGGCTGTGCCCAGGGTAACCTTTCTCTTTATCTCTTCCGGTTCAAAGTCCATGGTCGAGGTACCATCATCTACCCTTCCCAATCGGTTTACCGATTTAGTACTATACAGTATGGCCTCTGCCAGTGATGTCTTTCCACATCCACTATGCCCTACCAAAGCCACATTTCTAATTTGATCTACTTTTTTTGTCATATGATCCTCTTGATTATTTAGTAACGTTCAAAAGTGTTGCCATGAATCATAGTGAGGGGCCCTCCACGTTCTAAAGGAGGTCATGCCTGTTTTTAAAGGCCTGCCCGCCATCGCTCTCGCTCAGGCGAGGCGGGCGGGCGATATCTCAAAAAAAATTCCACCGGGTCTTGCAGTGGCCAAATATGTGGGGTTTACACCTCGGAAGCCCTGGGAGTCTCTGTCTGGTTCATCTAAACCCCACATATTTGACCACATCCCTTGACCCTTATAGATAGCGCCTTGAGAAAATTGGCATGACCTCATAGAGGTGACTATGTACAGGTTCTCTAACCAATATATCCTTGAGTTAACACTTTTGAACGATACAGATTATTTAGGTACAGTAACCACCTAAGATCTAGCCGTAAACAAGACCCACAGCAAGGGACACTGAGAATGAGTGATACTTAACTTACCCTAATAGGGAAAAATGTCAAGACAAGAATAAGGGAAGGCATAAACGGTAGCCTATCAATCTCCGTCGTTGACAGTGTACGCCTCATTGTTTAAAATGGAGCTCATTCTGTGGAAGGCTAACTTGTTCCACAGTAAGAAAGGAGCAGTACAACAGTGCCCTACACAATAGCCATGGCCGGAAAAGGAGGAACAGGTAAAACCACCCTTGCTGGATTCTTGATCAAATATTTGGTCCAAAAGGGGAAAATCCCCGTATTGGCAGTTGATGCTGATTCAAACACAAACCTCAATGAGGTACTGGGTATTGCCTTACATGAAACACTAGGCACCAGTCGACAACAAATGAAAGACGGTATTGTCAAACAGGGGATGACCAAACAGATGTTTATGGAGATAAAGCTAGCAGAAGCAGTGGTTGAAGGGGAAGGGTTCGACCTTGTTGCCATGGGAAGGCCGGAAGGCCCTGGATGTTACTGCGCTGCCAACAACCTGTTGACTATGTATTTGGGAGAGCTGATAGATAATTATCCTTACATGGTTATGGATAATGAAGCCGGCATGGAACATATAAGCCGGTTGACAACAAACAATGTTAACCTTCTTCTCGTGGTTTCTGATGCCTCCATACGGGGGGTTGAAACTGCCGGCCGGATTAACTCTTTAGTAGATGAATTGAAGGTAAGGGCAGAGAAAAGGTTTTTGATAATCAATCAGGCACGGGAGGGTATAACTGATTCCTTGCAAACGGCAATTCATGAACACAGGTTGAATCTGGCTGGCAGCATTCCAAAAGATGATCTCCTTTACGACTTTGACATGGCTGGTAATCCTACCGTTACTTTGCCAGATGATAATCCGGCCCTTTCCGCTGCCTTTACTATTTTCGATGAAATAATCGAGGATAATGAGTAGATGGAAGCAATGACAACGATATTGGTAACTGGTGGATGTGGTTTCATTGGCAGTAATTTTATTAGGCACGTTCTCAGAAATCGCACCGAAACTCAGATTGTAAACCTCGATAAGCTTACCTACGCTGGAAACCTCGCCAATCTATCCGGCGTGGTGAGGGAATATGCACCACCACGTTACCGATTTATAAAAGGTGATATCCGTGATAAACAGATCGTCGAGGATATCTTTAGGGAATCTGCTATTGATTGGGTCGTAAATTTTGCCGCTGAATCCCATGTGGACAGAAGCATAGTTGAACCGGCTGAATTCCTGAATACAAACATCCTTGGAACCTTTACGCTCCTTGAGACGGCAAAAAAATATTGGTTTGATCATGCTTCAGAGGTGACCAAGAAGCGCTTTGTTCAAATCTCCACTGATGAGGTATATGGATCGCTCAACGATAGCGGCCTGTTCACAGAAACAACTCCCTATGATCCATCCAGCCCTTATTCAGCAAGCAAGGCAGCCTCTGATCATCTTGTGAATGCCTTTCACAGAACGTACTCTTTACCAACGATTATCACGAATTCTTCCAATAACTATGGCCCTTATCAGTTTCCTGAAAAGCTGATTCCCCTGATCATCAGCAATGCCACAAAAGGAAAAATGCTCCCTGTATACGGCGACGGAAAAAACGTGAGGGACTGGCTCTATGTCGATGACCACTGTTCGGCCATCTTGGCCACACTCGAAAGAGGGCTGCTCGGTGAAAGATATAACATCGGTGCGAATTGCGAAAAACAAAATATAGACATTGTTACTACGATCTGTGACTATCTCGACAAAAGACTTGGTTTGATCAATGCTAAACCAAGGAAAGAGCTGATAGAATATGTCCCTGACAGGCTTGGCCATGATCGAAGATATGCAATTGATGCCTCCAAAATAAGAGATGAGGTCCACTGGGCGCCTTCGGTTGCCTTTGAGCAGGGTATAGCAGAGACTATTGAGTGGTATCTGGATAACAGGGCTTGGGTAGAAGATATTGAAACAGGGCGATACCGAGAACATTATAGGGATGAGTAAATGACAAAGAAAACTACGAAAGGAATTATCTTAGCAGGCGGCTCTGGCTCTCGTCTGTACCCTATCACTATATCGGTGAGCAAGCAACTGCTTCCCGTCTGCGATAAGCCGATGATCTACTATCCACTCTCTGTCCTGATGCTTGCAGGCATCAAAGAGATATTAATCATCTCTACTCCCCAAGATATTCCAAACTTCAGGACCTTATTAGGTGATGGGCAGCAGCTTGGTCTCTCTTTCACTTACGCAGTACAGCCAAGACCGGAGGGATTGGCTCAGGCCTTTATTATAGGAAAAGAATTTGTTGGTGATCATCCTTCCTGTCTCATCCTCGGGGACAACATCTTTTATGGACACGGCTTTTTAGATTCTCTGAGGAGAGCGGCAAACAATGAAAAAGGTGCCACCATATTTGGTTATTGGGTACGCGAGCCCGAAAGATATGGGGTTGTCGAGTTTGACGCAACGGGAAAGGCCATGAGCATTGAGGAAAAGCCAAAAATCCCGAAGTCAAACTACGCTGTAACTGGCCTTTACTTCTATGATAATCAGGTTTGCTCTATTGCCTCTGAACTCACGTCATCCAAGAGAGGGGAGCTTGAAATCACTGATGTGAATATGACCTATCTGAGAAATAACCAATTGAAGGTTGAAACCTTAGGCCGAGGTATTGCATGGCTCGACACAGGCACCTATGAATCCATGATACAGGCTATTAACTTCATCCATGCTATCGAACAGCGACAGGGACTAAAGACCGCGTGCCTTGAAGAGATTGCCTACCGAATGGGATACATATCAGCGGATCAGCTAGAGATCCTTGCCATGCGTATGAAAGAAAGCTCCTATGGCCAATACCTTTTGGAGATATTAGACGAAAAACCGGGAAGCACAAGGGCTCCGGGGAGCCATACAAATGATCTTTAGCCCATCTCCAATCCTTAAAGACGTCATCATTATAGAGCCGGATACCTTTCCTGACAAAAGGGGCTACTTCATGGAGACCTACCATCAAAAAAAATTCGCTGTTGGAGGTATCGATGTGGAGTTTGTTCAAGATAACCAATCCACGTCCACAAAAGGAACACTGCGGGGTCTCCATTACCAGATAGAAAGGCCCCAAGGGAAGTTAGTCAGGGTCTTGTACGGCGAGGTATTTGATGTGGCCGTGGACATCAGGAGATCTTCACAAAACTTTGGGAAATGGTTCGGGATACTATTATCTGCGAATAATAAAAAGGCTGTTTACATCCCTCCGAATTTCGCACACGGTTTTTGCGTGTTATCTGATCGGGCAGAGTTTCTCTACAAGTGTACTGACTTTTATGGACCAGAGTATGAACGGACTATCAGGTGGGATGATCCGGAGTTGGCCATTGACTGGCCCATCAAAGACCCTATTCTCTCGGAAAAGGATGCTACCTCCCCATTCCTTAAACATGCTGAATTGCCCCTATGACATCGGACTGTTAACCCAAAAAACTATTGATGAGCAGGGTCACGTCATAGTGAAACCTAATCTATTGATTTTTAAGCTTCTTGCAGGGTATGGGTATCTTTTTTTTGGATTATGCCCCACATAGTTTAGATGAGTGGGCGTTTCAAAATGGTTTATATAGATGGAGCCTATGATTCTAAGGCTTAGGGCGCAATAAACCATT
>DAOVRY010000026.1 GCA_030633645.1 Pseudomonadota bacterium
CTCAGGTGGACAGGGTGTGATCACTGCAGCTATCATCCTTGCTGAGGCGGCAGTACTCCATGAAGGCCTCAATGCAGTACAGTCCCAATCATACGGTCCAGAGGCGCGGGGGGGAGCCAGCCGCTCCGATGTAATCATTGCTGACACAGACATACGCTTTCCCAAGGTCATCCAGCCTAATGTCTTGGTATGTCTCACTCAGGAAGCATACAATAAGTTCTCTGTCCTTATCCGACCAGGTGGCCTGCTCCTGAGTGACAGCCACTACGTAAAAGAGGAAAAAAAGACCGATGCCAGGCAGATTGAACTTGCTATGTACACTACAGTCATGGATACCATAGGTAGACCTATTGTCTTTAATATCTGCATGCTTGGGGCTTTGATTGGCCTCACCCAATTGGTCAAAATTGATTCAATAACGAAAGTACTAGAAAGCAGGATTCCAGCAGGTTTCTTGGATCTCAACAAGCAGGCCCTGGAATTGGGCCTGAAGCTCGCAAAAGATTCTGATCAATGAAGCTCCCCTATACCCGAGCCGCTATATAGCGGAACTGCGGCAAGCTTCATTAACCTTCACTAACTACGAACCTTGAACCTCTGAACCTTGAATCCCGATTTCATCGGGAGACTCTGAACCTTTGAACGCCTAGCTTCTATGAACAAACAAAACATCGTCACGAGATTCCCACCGAGCCCGACAGGCACTCTTCATATTGGCGGAGCCAGAACAGCCCTCTTCAACTGGCTCTTCGCCCGTCACCATAACGGTGCGTTTGTACTCAGGATAGAAGACACCGATCAGGCCAGATCCACGAAAGAGAACACAGAAATCATTATTGAATCTCTAAAGTGGCTCGGACTTGACTGGGATGAGGGTCCATATTTTCAATCCCAGAGGACAGAGATCTATAATGAATGCATTGAAAAACTCCTTTCCTCTGGCAAGGCTTATTACTGCCACTGCAATCCGGAGGAACTTGAAAGGAAGAGGATAGAAGCAAAAGAACTGGGATTGAAACCCAAATATGACGGTACATGCAGAAACCTTGATCTTGGAAAGGGCCCTGGCGCTGTAGTGAGATTAAAGAGCCCCTTAACCGGGAGGACAATATTCAAGGATCTGGTTAAAGGCGTTATCTCTATTGATAACGACGAACTTGACGACCTCATCTTGCAACGCTCAGACGGTTCTTTCACGTATAATTTCGCCGTTGTGGTCGATGACAGTAAAATGGGTATTACGTATGTCATCAGGGGAGATGATCACGTAAATAATACACCCCGCCAGATCCTCATTTACCAGGCCCTTGGTGAGCCCATTCCACAGTATGCACACCTGCCCATGATTTTGGGCCCCGATAGAACCCGACTCAGCAAAAGACACGGGGCGACCTCCGTATTAGCATATAAAGAGATGGGTATCCTGCCCTACGCCCTGCTGAATGCCCTGGCTCGTCTTGGATGGTCACACGGTGATCAGGAGAAGTTCTCTGTTCAGGAGCTTATTGATCTATTTTCTCTCGAGCATGTGGGCAGTTCTGCAGGAATCTTTAATATGGAAAAACTTCTGGATCTGAATGGCAAATACATTAGAGAGGAAGATGACGCCCACCTTGCCGATCTTCTGATCCCCTTTCTCACCAATCTGGGATGCTCAGACTTAAACAGGGAAAAGGTTAAAGCGGCGGTAGGAACGTTGAAAAAAAGATCGAACACCCTTGTCGAGATGGCTCAGGGCTCCCTCTTCTACTTTAAAGAAATTACCTATGAAAAGCAGGCCGATGAGAACTTTCTGCGACCTGAACTGGTGGAATTGCTGGAAAATTTGCTGTCAGATCTAAAAGGCGCACGCGGCTTCGACCAAAAAGAGCTCGAAAAGATCTTTTCCGCCTTTTTAGACAAGTATCAGATAAAGCTCGGCAAGGTAGCCCAACCGTTGAGGGTCGCCTTGACAGGTAAAACAGTGAGTCCAGGAATCTTTGAGGTTATGGAGGTGATGGGCCAGGAGACAGTAATCACACGACTATCACATGGTATTTCTTATATGAAGGGAAAAAAGAACACATAGAAATGAGGGGGGCGCAATGGATTTTGAAACCATTATCGTAGAGAAGGAAAATCATATTGGGATTATAACCCTAAACAGGCCTGAAGAGCTTAATACCTTTACCACCACCCTGGCAGGAGAACTAGACCAGGCATTGGTTGACATGGATCGGGATAAAGAAATCAGGGTAATAATAATTAAGGGAAATGGCCGGGTCTTTTGTGCCGGGATTGATGTCTCTGTATTGCCAATGAAAAGTATCCTTGAATACAGATCATGGATACGAGACATGGAGAAGACATTCCTGACCATTGCACATATGCAAAAACCAGTTATCGCAGCTGCTCATGGGGTAGCTGCTGCCAATGGTGCTGGTCTGGTAGTTGCTGCAGACCTGGCAATAATTGCTGAAGGGACCAGGATAGGCACAACAGCCATTAATGTGGGGCTTTTCTGTATGGGCCCAGCTGTTCCTTTGTCTCGGTCCTTGGGCAGGAAGCTCTCCCTCGAAATGCTCTTGACCGGAGACTTCATTGATGCAGAGAGGGCCGAGAGGATCGGGCTGGTCAACAAGGTTGTTCCTGAAGACAAACTGATGGACGAGGCCATGAGTCTCGCAACCAAACTCGCCTCCAAAAGCCCGATAGCGCTCCAGATGGGGAAGAAGGCATTCTATACCATGTCTGATATGGAATTCGAAAAGGCCCTGGAATACTCAGATGAGATGTTCGCGGAGCTCTGCACTACGGAGGATGCTATAGAAGGTGTCCGGGCCTTCAGGGAAAAACGGGAGCCGGTCTGGAAACTCAGATGATCAAGGATTTTATGGAAATATTGTTGCCGTAGAAAGAAGAACAGTCTAAGCAAGGATAACCCCACCATAAGATACCTGAAAACCACAGACAACCGCAGATTAATAGCTGGCCGAAGAAATATCTGCGTCTGTCTGTGTAGATCTGCGGCTTATTAATTATGATTTCAGCTCCCTGGCCACCAGATCCATATCGGCGAGGGCCCCTTCATACACCGTGGTCAAGGTCAAGGAGTTGAGCCTTTCACCTATGTGCTCAGGGATCTGCTGGCCTGTGTTGAGTATCTTTAAACTGTTCAAGTAAACCTTCTCAACCGTCTCTCTCGCAAAAAGCCTGGCAACGGTTAACATGTACTCATTTGAAACGGTCTTTTCCCAGCCTTCTGAGCATGCCTTCAAACACGTTGCTGTTGCCACCTCAACCCATGTCATCATATCCGCTAAGAGAAACATCAGGTATTGGGACTTGGTAACTTTAAACTTACGTGCAATAAGCAGGAGTTCATTCAGCAACTGCACCGCCCGTGCAACCATAGGGCCGCCGCTTTCATCTGGAAGATTGGCAAGCTCCTCTGACATGCTGCCGTAGTATCCACCTTTGGTATGTATGGTCTCTCTCAATCTGAAGATAGAGATGATACTCTGCTGAATTTCGCTCGTACCCTCAAAGATTGTGGTTATTTTTACATCCCTTTTTATCTTTTCTACCTCGTATTCCCTCATGTACCCGTATCCGCCGAGGGCCTGGATGCCATCGTTGGCCATGGCATCTCCCATCTCAGTAGCAAAATACTTGGCAATAGAACCCTCGACCTGCAAATCTTCCTCCCCTGCATCAATCCTTTTACCCACGTCTTCAATGTAAGCCCTTGCTGCCTCAAGCCTTACTGCATGGGCAACCATGAACTTATGAGTGTAACCCTGTTTCTCTATCAAAGTAGCCCCGAACTGGACCCGTTCTTTCGCATAGGAAATAACCTTTTCAAGCGAGGCCATCCCAGCTGCAAGGCCAAAGGTTGCAACCATAAGCCTTGTATACCCAAAAACCGCATTGGCCTGTTTCAATCCCATTCCTTCCACCCCACCTACAAGATCTTCCACAGGAACAAAGACATCTTCCAGTGTTAGAGACGCCGTGTTCGATGCCCGAATGCCATGTTTATCCTCGTGTTTTCCTGGTAAAAGACCTTCCACGCCCTTTTCAACGATAAAAAAGGACGGCCCTTCAGGGGTATCGCAAAGGATAGTAAAGATATCTGCCACCCCACCATTGGTGATAAACTGTTTCTGCCCATTTATCTTATAGCCCCTGATATTGCCTTTATCGTCAAGGACTCTTTCAGCCTTTGTTTTGATTGCCTGCACATTTGATCCGGCCTCAGGTTCAGTGATACCATAACCCACAATGAGCCCTTCATCAGCGATTCGCCGAATGTATTTTTCCCTCTGTTCCTCTGTTCCTCCTACCCTAATAGGATCCATACCCAGACAGATTGCCAGAAATGAGGTAGCAATCCCCATATCGATCTTAGCCATTTCCTCTGATATGCGAGCAATCTGCACAGCGCTGGCCCCTAAGCCGCCATATTCTTCTGGAATAAAAATCAGATGCAGGCCAATATCAGGTCCAAGCATAAAACGAATTAGGTCTTCAGGAAAATCGCCCTCTTTGTCCATCTCTAGTCTTGTCTCTAAAGATAGTCTATCCCTCTCAATCTTTCTGAGGGTTTCCAAAACCATTGAAAACATTTCAAGATCCATAATTGTGTCTCAGCTTGTTGGGTTTATTGTGTTTTTTGCGTTTAACCAATTCAACAAACTAAACTCATGGCAACTACTAAGATAGCCACTAAGACACCAAGGCACTAGGATTACAGAATTATTCTTCTAACACCCTTTCTGATGAGGCGCACATTAAAATTAATCTACTGCTTTTTCTGCAATGCGTTTTCCCTTTTCAGATAAGGGGGGTAAAACTCATACCCGCCCGCCTCGCCTGAGCGAGAGCGATAGCGGGCAGACCTATTCTTTGTGTCTTTGTGTCTTAGTGGCTGAATAGTTACGACTCATGAAACCAATTAATATTTACAACCTGTAGAGTTCTTCGTTTAGCATCTTGATCCAATTCTCCTTCAGTATAGTAAGGGTTCGCTCCCTGTCTTGACTGGCGACACCGAGAATGAGCACAGCAGCACTCTCTGTTCCTCGACGGGTAAGACATGGGTAGATATAGTCTACATTAATGCCCTCTTTTTTTAGAGGTTTCAAAATAGAATTGAGTCCTCCCGGATGATGAGGTGTTTCACAGGCAAGCGCCTCTTCTATCTTCATCTGATAACCCCTTGCGTTCAACACGGTGATGGCCCTGTCTGGATCATTGGCTACAAACCTGAGGCTCCCATGCTCGCCCTCTGTGCTCACGTAAAAAGCGATGATATCAATACCATTGGTACCTAATATTTCACTAACCATTGAGAGCTGTCCCGGTTCGTTCTTTAACGCCAAATAGATCTCTTTCACAGGCATGTTTATGCTCCTTCTAAGACGTATTGGGAACCCAATTCCAATCCCTTCCGGTTGGTCTTCATTTGGTGTGCGCTCTTGGTCTTGATAACTTCAGTGAGTCCGTTCATTAAGGAATCAATACTAATAATATTTGTGGCTGCTGCCAAGGCCCCCAACATAATCATGTTTACGGTCCTCTCACTCTTAAGCTTTTTGGCTATTGTGTTGGCTGGTATCTTAAAAATCTCAATATCTTTCCTCTTCGGATCAATATCGATTAAGTCCGAGTTTAACAAAAGGGTTCCCTTTCTTTTGAGCTGACCCTCGTATCTGATGAGAGAAGGCTTATTCAGAGCAATAACGTAATCCGGAAAGGACGCTACAGGGGATGCTATTTCCTCATCTGATATGGATACCGTGCAATTTGCAGTCCCTCCCCGCACCTCCGCGCCATAGGCAGGCAGGTATGTTACCTGCATCCCGTCCCGCATGGCAGACAAGGCCAGAATATAGCCCATCATTAACACACCTTGACCACCAAAACCTGAGAAAACTGTCTTAACCAGCATAGTTCCACTCTGTCACTTAACTCTCTAGAAACTCTAAAACATATCGAAATCAGTGCTCTTTTAGTCGCAATCGCTGTATGGTATCTACCACAATTCCATCATTCCACTATTCCATTATTCCAATTTTCCAGTCTCATCCTTAATAACCTTTAAAGGAAAATGGGTTGTCATAGTAGAGCTGATCCATTTGCTTGCCTGCACCGGGGACATCTTGAGATTGATAGGGCATGGCGAGAGAATCTCCACTAAAGAGAACCCTAGCCCTGCCATCTGCACCTGAAAGGCCTTCTTGATCGCCTTTCTTGTCTTAATGATATTTTTTGGGGAATCAACCGACGTCCGTTCAATATAAACACTCCCGTTGGCAAGGGCTAACATCTCACTTAAGTCAATTGGAACACCATCTCGATCAGGATTCCTACCGCCTGGTGTCGTAGTTGAATTTTGACCAATTATTGTTGTAGGGGCCATCTGACCGCCGGTCATCCCGTACACGCCATTGTTAACAAATATAGTGGTGATTTTCTCACCCCTATTGGCAGCATGAATGGTTTCCGCCGTTCCGATAGCTGCAATGTCACCATCTCCCTGGTAGCTAAAAACAACCCTGTCGGGCAGTGCCCTCTTCAGCCCTGTGGCAACGGCTGCACCTCTGCCATGAGGCGCCTCTCCCATGTCAATATCAAAGTAGTTATAGGCAAGCACTGCACAACCTGCCGGCGGGATACCAATTACTTTTTCCTTGATATCTAATTCATCAATGATTTCAGCAACCAACCGGTGAATGATGCTGTGCCCGCAACCAGGGCAGTAATGAAATGCCGCCTCCTTTAAACTTTCCGGTCTCCCAAAAACCTGTTTCATTTATTCCTCTGATTCAAGTCCCTCCCTGAAGTATATGTTGTTTATGACCTTGGCAATCTCATCGGGCGTAGATATTATTCCCCCTGGCCTGCCATAAAAATGAACTCTTCTCCTACCCTCCAGAGTGAGCTTAACATCCTCTAACATTTGCCCGGTATTCATCTCGAACACGAGAAAATCAGATACCCATCGGCTAATCTCCACCAAGGGCCTCTTGGGGAATGGCCAGAGGGTTTTAGGCCGCAAGAGGCCTACCTTGAGCCCCATTTCCCGTACTCGTTTAATTGCTCCCTTTGCTATTCTGCTCGCTGTTCCATAGGCGAGCAGCACCAGCCGCGCATCATCAGTTAAGAACCGTTCCACCTCAGGTATTTCATCTTCTATCATCTGGTATTTTCTATACAGTT
Source organism: Pseudomonadota bacterium (assembly GCA_030633645.1). Taxonomy (GTDB): domain Bacteria; phylum Desulfobacterota; class DSM-4660; order Desulfatiglandales; family B25-G16; genus JADFWK01. The sequence continues at coordinate 7,204 of DAOVRY010000026.1, forward strand.
TCCAGTTGTGTTCCTCCATGGCCGAGGTATCCAGTATGAGCGATTTAAGAATTCTGCTGGGCCTGCCTTTTGCACCATCAAGAACCCACGGTTTTAAGGGAAGAGAGCCAGGATCAATCGGCTCTGGAAATTCAACTGGCTCCATCATTTGACCCATCATTCCATCGCCCAAAATGATAACAGGAGTCCGGTATCTGTCAGCATACTCAAAGCCCTTTATTGTAAAATCAGCGAGTTCCTGGCCAGTCCCCGGGGCCAAGACGATGGTCCGATAATCCCCATGCCCACCACCCCTCGTAGCCTGGAAGTAATCTCCCTGAGCAGGGGCAATATTACCCAAGCCGGGTCCACCCCTCATGGTATTAACGATAAGTGCGGGAAGCTCCTGAGCAGCTAAATACGAAATTCCTTCCTGTTTCAAACTTATTCCAGGACTGGATGAAGAGGTCATGGCCCTTTTACCAGTCATTGAAACGCCCAAAACCATATTAATAGCAGCCAATTCGCTCTCGGCCTGGATAAACACGCCATCAGGAAGAGCAGCCAACCCATTTGCCATATATTC
>DAOVRY010000258.1 GCA_030633645.1 Pseudomonadota bacterium
CATGTCTGGACTTCCGTGCAAGACCGGCCTATCGCAAGAATCGGATGAACTCCGCATTTGTCCCGGAATCGAAACCTTAGGCAATATACCACTTTTTAACCTTGAACCGTGAACCTTAGAACTTTGAACCTGAGTTACAATGGTTCCTTGTAAAAAACACACCAACAAGCAATTGACCAGTGGGGGCAATATATTGTAAAAAGGCAATTGCCGAATACTGAATTTATTGTGCAACATGGGCGAAGAGAAGTAAGGGTATTAGTAATGACTTTATGCGGGAGGTAATTTATGGAAGAAAAGTTGCGGTATCTTGAGAAAAGACTGAGATCATTTCCACGGGAATCCCTTTCACTAACTCCCACCCCATGCCACCGTCTGAATTCTTTATCCCAGATCTATGGTGTGGAAGTCTATTGCAAAAGGGACGACCTGACCGGTTTTGGATTTGGAGGGAACAAAACGCGTAAACTGGAATTTCTGATTGGCGAGGCCCGTGAGCATGGCTGCGATACCCTGGTGACCAGCGGCGGGGTACAATCCAATTTTTGCCGTCTCACAGCATCAGCCGGGGCCGCGACTGGTATGACCGTACATCTGGTTCTCGGAGGCCCCAGACCTCAAGAGGCCACAGGTAATCTTTTATTGAATGAGATGCTCGGAGCAAAGATTTACCATGTGGACTCAACTGACTGGAATGCATGGGAGGATGAAAGCGAAAGGATTGCCAGGGAGCTTACAAGGCAAGGGCGAAAAGTATTCAGGATTCCCATTGGGGGTTCAGTACCTGTTGGGGTTGCGGGATATGTCTCAGCTTTCATAGAGGTATTGGAGGATGAAATCAGGTTGAAGAAATCTTTTGATCACATAATCCATGCCTCGGGCTCAGGCGGAACCCAAGCGGGACTTTTGGTGGGTAAAGATATAACAGGTTGGAAAGGCAAGATAAGCGGGATATCTGTTGCTATGGAAAGGAAAGACCTGGAGAGAAAGGTCTTTGAGCTGGCAATGGAGACCGCAAGTCTATTAGGGGGAAGAGTGAACCGCCAATCCGTTCTGGTGGACGACAATTTCCTTGGTGCTGGGTATGCCATCAAGACAGACAGGGCTGAAAAGGCCATTGAGATTTTTGCCCGAAAGGAAGGGATCTTTCTGGATCATGTCTATACAGGCAAGGCAGCCAGTGCCCTTTTGGAGTGGCTTTCCAGTGGAGATCTGGTCGGCCAGAGGGTATTGTTTCTTCACACAGGAGGGCAGGTTGAGCTCTTTGCTAGATTGTAAACAAACCTTCATGCCCATTCTGGGCACCACGAAGGATGAAAATTAATTGTAACAGCTCAAAGGGGCCAGGGATCAAGAAGTAGAGGAAACCTTCAGGTTTCCAGAAATGGAAGGCTAAAGCCTTCCTTTACATGCTTTTGCCTTTAAATGCAAATACCTTAATGAATACAATATATTTAATGATCCCTGTATCTTGAACACCATGAACTATTACAGTTAATTCTGTTTTCGGATCAAATGATGGAAAAATATCATCGCTCAAAAGAAGATTCAGATAAGGACATTTCACACAGGAAGATTCTCAGCCCTGTCAGTTCCCTTAAAGGCGTAGGAAAGGTCATTGATAGAGAGCTCCGGAAGAGAGGAGTCCAGACTGTGTATGACCTTTTTTATCTCCTTCCACGTTCCTTTCAGGACCGCAGAAAATTCGTTCAAATTCACGAGATCAAGCCTGGTGAGACTGCCCTTATCAAGGGAAAGATAATTGAACTCAGGAGAGTCAGGCTTAGAAACAGGGCGATGCTTGAAATGTTAATCGGGAATAAAAATGGGATCATATCCGCCAGATGGATGGGGGCACCCCGGTACCTCTTCAGGTTTAGGAAGGGAGAGGATATTATCCTCTTTGGCCGGTTTCGCAGATCCTTTGAGATGCTTGAGACCTACCATCCTGAGATCATAGAGGATAGAGATGAACAAGAAATCGGAAGGTTAATACCTGTTTATCCTGAAATTGAGGGAATCCCACAGCGAAGGATAAGGCGGATTGTGATGGAGGCCCTAAACCAATTTACCCAGAAACTCGAAGATCCACTACCCCTCAAGATAAGGGAAGCAAGGCAGCTCCCCGAACTGGGCCAGGCAATTAAAGAGGCACACTTCCCGTCTGAATCAAGACCAGAGGAGCTTCATATCCGGAGATCACCGGCACAGAGGAGGCTCATATTTGATGAGTTCTTAATGCTCCAGCTCACGCTTGCACTCAAAAGGAGCAAGGCATCCCGGCAGAAAGGGATAGCCTTCGGGACACACGGTATGGAGGAGATTTATCGCTCCCTTCCTTTTAAGCTCACAGGATCGCAAAAAAGGGTAATTCACGAGATTATCACGGACATGAGCAGGCCATTTCCCATGAACAGGCTTCTCCAGGGTGATGTGGGCTGTGGCAAGACTGTAGTTGCACTTATTGCTGCATGGGCGGTAGTGAGGAATGGCTATCAGGTTGCATTTATGGCACCTACCCAGCTTCTCGCTGAACAGCACTATCTCAGCACCCTTGAGCTCACCAGAAAGATGAATCTCAAGGCAGCACTTCTCACAAGCGGGATGGGGACCCTTGCTGACGACGTGAGGAATAGGGTCAAACAAGGTGATATAGATATACTTATAGGCACACATGCCCTTATTCAAGAGAGTGTAAGATTTCACAGGCTTGGGCTCGTGATCATAGATGAGCAGCACAGATTCGGAGTAGAACAGAGGGCTATTCTCAAGCAGAAGGCAACAAGCCCGGATGTACTCACCATGACAGCTACACCTATCCCGAGAACACTGGGCCTCACCCTGTACGGGGATCTTGACATATCTGTGATAGATGAGCTTCCTCCTGGGAGAAAGCCTATTCAGACCAAGCTCTTCCATGAAAGGGATCGAAGCAAGGTCTATGCAATCCTGACAGAAGAGATAAAGAAGGGAAGACAGGCCTATATGGTTTATCCACTAATCGAGGG
>DAOVRY010000239.1 GCA_030633645.1 Pseudomonadota bacterium
CCTGAGAAAGACACGATTGATATCTGTTGCCCATATCTCAAGCTCCGGCATGAGGTCAAACCGACTCTTCAGGCCTTCCCACAATATCTTAAAACTATACACCTCTTCGCCGCAGGCACAACCAGCAACCCAGAGTTTCAACCGGTTAATATTCTCTTTTAAAAAACCTGGCACTATTTGATGCTCAATTGCTTTCCAAAGGAGGCGGTCACGAAAAAAACGGCTTATGGAAACGCACATTAGAGACTCGCACTGACCTCTCAACTCCTCATCTCTATCTAAAGAGTCAAGATAGGTCTCCATGCTTCTACATCCTATCTCCTGCATATGCTTGGTAATCCTCTTTTTGACTCCCTTTCTTACCTTGCGGTAGCCCCTCCAAGAGTAACCAAAATGATCAAGGAGTTGACGAAACTGTTGATCATCCATAAAGTAACCTTGTGCAAAAGAGAAAAAAGCTATTCGTTCAACCCAAACACGGGTTCGTGTTATCTCTAAAAGGCGATTATCTCTAAACTACTTTTGTATTCATGCATCAATCTATACTTTATACACCATCAGAAGACAAAATTGTGCAGTGCCAAATCTGCCAGCGGCGGTGCAAGATAGCTCCAGGGAAGACCGGATTCTGTAAAACTCGAAAAAATGTGAACGGGCAGCTCTATTCTCTGATTTATGGAAAAGTCTCCTCGAAACGTGTCTCTCCCATAGAAATCAAACCTCTCTTCCATTTCTACCCGGGAAGCAAGTGGCTCTCCCTGGGCTCCCTTGGGTGCAACTTCCTGTGTCCAGGATGTCAGAACTGGGAGATCTCCCATGCAGACGTTGAAAAACAACTTCTTTTCACCGAATATATCTCTCCTGAAAAATCAGTCCAGCTTGCACTCCAGGAAAACTGCAAGGGCATTTCCTGGACATACAATGAGCCGACTCTTTCTTTAGAGTATACCTTAGATTCTGCAAAAATAGCCAAGAATCACGGCCTGCTTACCAATTATGTAACCAATGGCTACATCACTCCAGAGGCCATGAATCTGCTTGGCCCCTATCTAGATGCTTATCGTGTCGATCTAAAGGGGTTTTCTAACTGTACCTATAAGAAAATAGCACAAGTTTCCGATTTTAAAGGAATCCTAGAAAATATCAAAAGCGCCAAATCTGATTGGGGGATGCATATTGAGATTATCACCAATCTTACCCCAGGAATCAACGATAATGAAGACGAGCTGAATGACATGGCGCATTGGATAGTAAATCAGTTGGGACCTGAGACCCCCTGGCATATCACCAGGTTTGTCCCTCACTACAAACTATCTCATCTTGATTATACACCAGTTTCTCAATTGGAACGATCCAGGCAGATTGGGATAGCGCAAGGGCTACGATACGTTTATCTGGGGAACATCCCGGGCCATGCGGCAGAAAATACCTATTGTCCCGGCTGCGGAAGGCTTCTCATTGAACGCCGAAATTATCAGATACTGCAGTATAACCTACAAGGAAATAGGTGTACTTTTTGCAATGAGACAATCGTAGGATGTTTTGAATAGTCAACAACCATCTCCACAGGGGGTGTCCTGCATGTGGTCTCAAAAAGCTCTTAAATCTCTCACCCCAGTACAGTCGTTCCTCCTTACCGGGCAGGCAGAGATCGCAGAGTATACAGGGCTTTTAAGGTAAACACTACAGATCGTTTTTCGGATGGTGAATGACTACCCTGCCCAATCTGCCAAAGCTGCTCTCCGCCTTTAGCGGTTGAGTTTGACCTGATTTTTCCCTCCCTGCCCTGTAGAATAGCTGATGCAGATGGCAGTCCAACTTAATGAAGGTTGAAAAGGATTTAGAAAATTGTACTCATTTATTAACTCCCTATTCAACAGGGCCTACCCTGTTAAATGGTCCTGTTTGGCTTCTATTTCACTGGGATCAAAAATCAGGTCAAATGTAAACAGGCTGTTGCCCAAATCCCTTTTCGCTTGGTCTAAAACCTTTTTTGACAAATCTAAGGCTCGCTCCAGGCGATGTCAAAACTCGCCTTTAGGGCTCAAACAGTTGACATCCCTTGTCTTCCACTTCGCCAAGATTTGTTGGCAAAAAACGTTTTAATGACCGCTCAAAGGGATTTCGGTTTGGGCAACAACCTGTAAAATCATGTCGGTGCCCTCTGCGTGCTCGAGCGATCCCGCAGAAGCGGGGGAGCAGGCGAGATAAGTTTCTTATCACATGTTTTGATCCACTACCTAACCCGCTCGCAAAGATTGGGTTATCCTGATTAGCCAAAGGTTTAAGGCATCGACAGGGCCTGTCATAACCATCACACCGTAAGGATTTCCTCATAGGTCTTCCCTGAAAAAGTGAATTATTACAAAATTTTAAATATTTTGTCATTTTTGACTTGACTTCCAGTAAAGTTTACAGTATTTAAGTCTATAAAACTGTAAGTTTTACTGTCATAAGGGAGGAAGACATGAAACTAACGGAAAAGCAGAAGGCATTCCTGGGATATATCTCTCGCTATATGGAGGACTGGGGCCGATCCCCCAGTTTTGAAGAGATATGTTCCCATTTCGGCTTCACCTCTTACAACACGGTCACCACCTATCTCAAGTCCTTGGAACGGAAAGGCTATATCCGTCTTCCCCGCAAAAAGAACCAGAAGCGGGCCATTGAGGTGATTAGCCCTGTGGAAACCAGACGGTTCGAGTTTCCCCTCCTGGGAAGGGTGGCAGCGGGAAAACCTATCGAGGCGGTGGAAGACGTGGATGTGATTGAAGCCCCCTCATCCATGATAGGACAGGGAAACCACTTTGTCCTCCAGGTCAAAGGGGATTCCATGAAAGAGGATGGGATCCTGGACGGGGATTTCATCGTAGTCAGGAAGCAGCCCACGGCCGAGAACGGGGAAACCGTAGTGGCCCTGATCAACGATGAAGTGACCATTAAGAAATATTACAAGCTGGAAAATTATGTGGAACTCCGCCCCGCTCATACGGGTATGGAACCCATCATCGTCAAACAGGGAGATTTCCGGATTGACGGAAGGATCGTAGGGGTTATGAGGCATTATAAGTGAGCTAAAATGAACTAAAGTGCCTAAAGTGAGCTAAAGTTTGAATAGAAAATACTACGAAATTGAGATAGAAAAACCCGATCCTTCGGTATTTAGTTTCCAGTTTCAAGTTTCC
>DAOVRY010000085.1 GCA_030633645.1 Pseudomonadota bacterium
AGGTTATACGGTTACGCTGCTGGTTTCGTATGACGTTAACCGTTAACCGTTTCGAGCTGCGCAACCGCAACCGTTCTACGATCCCAATAATCCTTTGCGCCTTAGTGGTATTACAAAAACTTGACATAAAATTTAAGATCTTGGTCTATATAGACACCTAGTGCCAACCATTCAAATTATGCTGGTCTGCAATATTTGGGAGCCTGAGTTCGTGGAACTCCGGTTATACCAGTCAGGACTGGGCGGAGGTTGGGCGACGGTCTCGAGTTGTTTGCGCGGATAAAATAGAAGCGGGGCTTGTGAGGAGGGCTGGATCATCAGGGCCACAGAAAGAATCCAAGCTGTTTGTTGGTGAAGTGATCGAGCTTGGAAAATTTTATCCCTATCATAAGGGTATTGCCATTACTTTGCGTGATAATCCTGACAATTTCCCCCTGCACCTTGAGCAGTTCTTTTCGCGGGGGCAGTGAAAACAAAAACGTAAATGAGCTACCTTCTCTAAGGTAATTTTCTGGAAAGTCATGCTTATGGCTTTCGACGCCCAGCCCTTGCTGCGAAATGTCGACAATTGTTGCCTCCCTTGCCCTCTCATCATCAGGCCGATGTATATCGTACGGAGAGTAGTGGACGGGAATTGAAACGGTCTTTCTGTAAAAATTTCTAACATTGATTTTTATCAGGAATTTCTCTTTGCACCGCGGGCATACCACCGTGAAGTCTCCCTGCGGAGGTTTCTCTTTTCTCACCTTACCCTCTGCCCCACAATTCGGGCAGGAGATCCTCATAACTACTGATGGATAGACCGTGGTCACCTTCATGATTGTCTACCGGATGATTCTATTTTTCCTCTTGATTCCCTGAGGAACAAAGATTATTGATGGAGTTACCCTGTATCCGTAAGGCGTATCAGGATCATATTCCATCCTGATGAATTCATTGTTGCAATGAGGACAGGTAACGACCATCAGGTATTTTGATCGATCAATAACCTTCCACTTCCATATGTCTGGGAGCTCGTAATTACATGATTGGCAGCGGTACTTCATAATCTTTCCTGCAATCTCGAACGTAAACTAGAAGACAGCTGAAACAGTGTTTACCACCGGTAACAATGCAGAGGCGGTACCTGACGCTGATAAATTCTCCAGTGAGAGTATCCTCTTTGAAGGTTCTATCGCAAGGGCCTCAGAAGATCTTGGTGCTCGAGTCAATAACTATATGCTAATGAGTGAGTTTCTTTCAAGCAAAAAATGGATTGAGCGGCTGGTGAATTGGAAGGATATCGGGCATCTGTAATCTTACACTGATCTAGCTGAACGGTTGCTCGATAGGTCAGAGAAGAAAGCAGACGCGCTCAGTGGAATTATCTGAGACATACCTTCCTGACCTGTTGAAGATCGGTCAGTCCCAGTAATACCTTTCTGATTCCGTCCTGCATGAGGGTGGTCATTCCGTCTCTGATGCCTTGGTCTCTCAATACCTCCACTGGAGCCTTGCTCTGAATGAGTGACTTCATTTTATCTGTGGCTTCGAGCAGTTCTATGATACTTGTTCTTCCCTTGTAGCCGGTGTTACTACATTGGTCGCATCCATGCGCTCGATAGAGGGTCAGGTCATCCCGATACGGAAATCCGAGAGCATCGAAATCACCAGTATAACTTCTTACAAGACCATCGTATTCTTGGCGGCTGGGGTGGTAGGGCTCTTTACAATCATTGCACAGGGTCCTTACGAGCCGTTGGCCTAGAATGCCTATTAGTGCATCGGAAAAATTGAAGGGATCCATACCAATGTCCAGGAGTCTGATGATGGTTTCTGGGGCACTGTTTGTATGGAGTGTGGTAAGTACCAGATGACCAGTTAGTGACGCCTCAATAGCTATTGCGGCGGTCTCATGGTCCCGTATTTCCCCAACCATAATGACATCCGGGTCGGCTCTCAGGAAGGCACGCATGGCAGCAGCAAAATCAAAGCCTATCTTAGGTAGTACCTGCACCTGCCGCAGGCCCCGCTGGGTGATTTCAACAGGATCTTCGGCTGTCCAGATTTTAGTCTCGGGCCTGTTGACATAGCCCAGAGCAGCATGAAGTGTTGTGGTCTTGCCGCTCCCGGTAGGGCCAACAACCAGAATGATGCCATAGGCTTTTTGGAGCATGGTCAGGAAGAGGTCATAGTCTCTTTTATTCATGCCTATTTCGTCTAAGGGCATGGTTTTGCCAGTTGAGAGGAGTCGCAGCACCACGTCTTCTTCTCTACCTGCCGTGGGGATGGTGGCTACCCGCAGCTCGATATCCAGTGGTGAAAATTTCTTTAAGCTTATTTTACCGTCCTGCGGTTTTCTCCGCTCAGTTATGTCCAGGTCAGCCATGATTTTTACCCTGGAAACAATGGCCTTTTTGTAATTGTAAGGAATGGTTTGGTAGAGCTGGCAGTTTCCGTCAATTCTGAATCTGATCTCTGCGCCTGCTTTGCCCGGATAAGGTTCTATGTGAATATCCGAACAGTTTTTAGTATAGGCATCCTTTATGATCTTGTTGACAAGCTGAACGATAGTGTTGTCATTTTCAGTAAGGAGATCGGCGCTGTCTCCCGGTTCATCCGTATCTGGCGTTTCCAGTTTTCCGAGAAGTTCATCGATTGATCCCTCCTCATGTTCAGGAGGGGTTCCGTAGAAGTAGTCCAGAAACTGGATGATGTCTTCTTTCAGACCAACGGCAAGCTCGTAATGTTCTGCCGGGATCAGTGATTTTATGCTATCGATTTTGTCCAACTGTTGGGGGTCATCTACGAGTATCTTGACCGTGCCGTTTTCTCTGGCTAGGGGCACCCAGAGATTGCTCCTCAGATAAACCGGCTTCAGTTTTGATAAGAGGTCTTGCGGGATAGGGTAATTGGGGTCGAAAGGGATGTACTGGCAATTGTAGTAATCGGCAAGGGATCGTCCGACCTCCTCTTTTTTGGCCTTCCTTTCGTTGATAATGATGGATTCAATGGTGGAGCCTCTGGTTCGGGCCATCTCGATGGCCTTTTCCAGTTCTTTTTCGGTAATGATATGATTCCTGAGCAAGTAATCAAACTTGGTCTGTTTCGCTCTCCTTTTGGAAAGTTTGTTTTGATTGTAAAAGGCGATTCCCAAGATCTTGGCCATTTCCACAGCAGAATTTTGGTCTTCTATGGTGAAACGATCCCCATGTTTCTTGTTAATGAGCTGGAACACACCGATAACATACTTTTTGAAAAAGATAGGAACGCTTAGTATCTGTCGCGTGACATAATGGTAATTTTCATCCCAGCTCTTGTCAAAGGAGATATCCTTATTGATCATGGCCAATTCGTGCCGATCATAGGCATTGGCAATGTTGGTTATTTGGGCAGTGTTGGCGGTGTACCCCGCAATGCTGTTATTATTGATAGCGACTCGGATTTCCTTGGGGATATCCCCAACCTTAAACCGAGAGAAGATTTCCTTTGTTTTTCCATCCACCACATAAATGGTGATCCGATCGGCATCAAACAAACTCAGGATGCTATCTTTAAGGTTGATCAAGATTTCATCGATATCCTTGGCTGCATGAACCTGATTGGCAATATCATGAAGGGCCTTGTAATAAAGCAATCTCTGTTTTTCTTTGTTGGGGTCCTCTTGTACTTTTAGGACCTGCGTCATGCCGTTACCCCTGCTAGGTGCTTTCTTCACCCTTATCGGTTTGCTCCAATTAACATTTTAGAAGGAAATCTTACTTCTTTCTTCCTATAATATGACATATGACTGAGAAGAAATCAAACGTTAAGGAAGGAATACTGGTAAATTAGCAGAGGTGTGTCAATCTGAGCTCATAGCAGGTTGCCTGTGTTCTTCTAACAACCGGTAGTTTCTTAGCAATCAAGATCCTGCCGAATGAGAATCTTTCTCCCTTTTTCGATAGACTCCTCTGCTAATGAAGATGCTGACCTCATAAAGAATAATGATAGGCAGTGCCATCATTAATTGGGTAGCAACATCCGGAGGGGTTAGGATTGCAGACAAGATAAATGAGCCCAGGATGGCAAACTTGCGGTATTTTTTCATCGACTCTGGGGTGATGAGGCCGATCTTGGTCAAGAAGAGCACGGCAACAGGCATCTCAAAGACCACACCAAATGCCAAAAGCAGCCTGACGGCAAATGAGAAATACTGCTTTACAGACGGGAGGGCCTGGATGTCTTCAGTTGCAAGACCTATAAAAAACTTAAAACCATAAGGAAAAACAACAAGGTACCCAAACAAAGAGCCGACAACAAAGAGGATGGTGGAAAACAAGACAAAAGGGACAAAATATCGTTTTTCTTTCCGGTAAAGGCCAGGTGCCACAAACATCCAGATCTCATAGAAGATGACAGGTACAGCCAAGATAATACCAGCAATGAGGGCTACCTTGATATAGGCGATAAACATCTCAGGCAGACTGGTAAAGATGAGTGTGCTCTCAGCAGGAAGAACTTTCATTAGGGGCAGAGTGAGAATAGAGAACAGCTGCTTGGAAAAGATATAGGAAATAACAAACCCGGCGCCTACAGCTATTGCACAAACGAGTAGTCTTTTTCTGAGCTCCTCTAAATGGGCCAAGAATGGCTGTGTTTTATTGTTCATCCTCTTTTTTCTCCGTAACCTTATCGCTGCTTTCCTCTTCACTGGTTTCCGATGTTGCCGGTTCTTTGGGTTTTGTTTCCTCCTCTGTTTCGGCTACATCTAATAGCCCGCTCACAGAGTCGGCCAAATCCTCCTGCACCCCTTTCAGTTCGTCCCCAACATCGCCCATATCAATATTTGCCTTTAACCGGTCGGTTGTTTTTCTGAACTCGGCTAAGCCCTTGCCGAGGGCTTTGGCCAAGTCAGGCAACTTCTTTGGTCCGATAATAACCAAGGCAATCACAAAGATAATGATCAATTCAGGCATGCCTATGCCGAACATAAGTGGTCTCCTGTTTAAAGTCCGCTGATAATTATCTCCTCCCCCAAGAGCAAAGGTGCGCCGAGCCTCCCGAAGAATCTCAGATCATTTCCCACCTCTTCAATGACAGAGAATAGATCATGGATTGAGCTGGAGACTGTTAACCCCCTGATTGGAGATGTAACCTTTACCTGTTTAGTGAGCATGTATTCTCAGGTAGTAAACAAGGCCAATGGTCGTCCTGCGAAGTCAAACGCTCGATTTCACAGGTACAGGAGAAGTTCTCCTTGACCTCTTTAGAACGTGAATGACTACTCACTAGTTTTCATGCCAATTGGCATCTTCTTTTATGTTTAACAGCACACAACAGATCACGGAAAACAAGCGATCACAATTTGAGAATCATTGCAACCTCATCGCAATCAGGAAATCGCGGGCATTTAATGCAATCGGCCCAGATCTTGTGAGGCAGTGTCGATTTTTCCACCTGTCTAAAACTGAAGCGGG
>DAOVRY010000007.1 GCA_030633645.1 Pseudomonadota bacterium
ATGGCGGGGGAGTGGCATACTGCTCAGTAACACGTAGCTAACCTACCCTCGGGACGGGTATAACCCCGGGAAACTGAGGCTAATACCCGATAGGCGTAGATACCTGGAATGGTTCCACGCCCAAATGTTAGCGCGCCCATGTTGCGCGCACACGCCCGAGGATGGGGCTGCGGCCGATCAGGCTGTTGGTGAGGTAAAGGCTCACCAAACCTTTGACCGGTACGGGCCGTGAGAGCGGTAGCCCGGAGATGGGCACTGAGACAAGGGCCCAGGCCCTACGGGGCGCAGCAGGCGCGAAACCTCCACAATGCACGCAAGTGCGATGGGGCTACCTCGAGTGCCGCCTGAAGAAGGCGGCTTTTCCATTGTATAACTAGCTGTGGGAATAAGAGGGGGGCAAGACTGGTGTCAGCCGCCGCGGTAACACCAGCCCCCCGAGTGGTGGGGATGTTTATTTGGCCTAAAACGTCCGTAGCCAGCTAGGTAAATCTCTCGTTAAATCCAGCGTCTCAAGCGTTGGGCTGCGAGTGACACTGCCAAGCTAGAGGGTGGGCGAGGTCAGCGGTATTTCTGGGGTAGGGGCGAAATCCATTGATCCCAGGAGGACCACCAGTGGCGAAGGCTGCTGACCAGAACACGCCTGACGGTCAGGGACGAAAGCTGGGGTAGCGAATCGGATTAGATACCCGAGTAGTCCCAGCCGTAAACGATGCAGGCTAGGTGTTGGGGTGGCCATGTGCCGCCTCAGTGCCACAGGGAAGCCATTAAGCCTGCCGCCTGGGGAGTACGGTCGCAAGGCTGAAACTTAAAGGAATTGGCGGGGGAGCACCACAAGGGGTGGAGTCTGCGGTTTAATTGGATACAACGCCGGGAAACTTACCAGGGGCGACGGCAGGATGAAGGCCAGGTTAATGGTCTTGCCAGACGAGCCGAGAGGTAGTGCATGGCCGCCGTCAGCTCGTACCGTGAGACGTGCGGTTAAGTCCGTTAACGAGCGAGACCCGTGCCTTTAATTGCTATCTACTTCGATAGAAGTAGAGCACAATAAAGGGACCGCTGGCGATAAGTCAGAGGAAGGTGCGGTCGACGATAGGTCTGTATGCTCCGAATCTCCTGGGCTACACGTGGACTACAATGACACAAACAATAGGTTGCAACTCCGAGAGGAGAGAGCTAATCCCCAAATTGTGCCTCAGTTCGGATTGAGGGTTGAAACTCACCCTCATGAAGATGAAATCCCTAGTAATCGCTGGTAATCATCCAGCGATGAATATGTCCCCGCTCCTTGCACACACCGCCCGTCAAACCAACCGAGTGGATCTGTAATGAGGCCTTCCCACTTGGGAGAGTCGAGTTATAGGTTTGCAAGGGGGGTTAAGTCGTAACAAGGTAGCCGTAGGGGGATCTGCGGCTGGATCACCTCCAAGTTAATTTATTGGTTTACACTGGGTACCAATTTCAATAATCACATAAAACAGAATTATGCAACCCGTTGGGTGGGCCCGTAGATCAGTTGGTAGATCGTCCGCCTTGCACGCGGGAGGCCTCGGGTTCGAATCCCGACGGGTCCAAAACTCAAATTATTAGGTATTTTTAAGCTTATAATTACATATAATCTATTCTTGATTGGTAGTAGACTGTACGTCAACCTGTGAAATAACTACCTCATATTCTAGTCAGGTTAATAAGCTAAATTAGATGCAGTTCACAACAAAATTATTGTGGATGAAGGGTTGATTGTTATGAGACCATGTATAGATAATTCGCCAGAGGAAGTGTGTAGTTTAACCATACAGTGGATGGGTTGGTTTGATCGCTGATGAAGGACATGGCAAGCCGTGATATGCCCTGGTGAGGCGCATGCAGCCTTAGACCCAGGGATTTCCGAATTGCTCCGGAAGGAGCGGGAACGTGGGGAATTGAAACATCTTAGTACCCACAGAAAAAGAAATCAATTGAGATTCGGTGAGTAAAGGCGATCGAAAGCCGAACAGGGCAAACTGAATGCTTCTCTGAAAGGAGAAGTACATGTGGTGTGGCCCCAGTTTAAATCTTCCTTAGAGAAGACAAAGTTATCTGGAAAGTTATACCTTAGAGGGTGATAGTCCCGTAGTCGTAATCTAAGATGATTTATGGGGTTCAAGAGTAGTGGGCATTGGATATTGCTTATGAAGGTTGGAGGCATTAACTTCAAACTCTAAATACGTATCAAGACCGATAGCGTACTAGTACCGTGAGGGAAATTTGAAAAGGATCCCTAACAGGATGTGAAAAGAATCTGAAACTGTATGGTGATAGATCGACATGGCTGTTCGCAGTTATGTCGTTCGTCTTGAAACATGAGGCAGGGAGTGTATGTATGTGGTAAGGTGAGAACCATAGCGAAAGCGATTGTCCGCAGCACTTCGGTGTGAGGGACATGGTATGAACTGCCATTAATCACATGCGTACAACCCGAAGCCAGGCGATCTAACCCGAGGCAGGACGAAGTCTCTCTGCTGAGAGATGGAGGTCCGATAGAGGTTCTGGGCTCAATCCGTTCTCGTGACCTTGGGATAGGAGTGAAAAGCTAATCGAGCTTGGCAATAGCGGGTTCCTCTCGAAATAGCCCTCAGGCTAGTCTAACCGGAGATGGAGTATGGGGTAGAGCACTGATTGAGTAGATAGGAGGCGAAAGCCTTCACTATTCTGTCAAACTCCGAACCCATAGTCGTCTTAGAAGGTTGGAAAAGGGGTTGGGGGGTAAGCCCCTGATCCGAAAGGGAAACAACCCTGCTTGTGGTTAAGGCCCCTAAGTACTAACTAAGTGTAAGCAAAGGCGTCTTGGGTCTAAGACAGTGAGAAGGTTAGCTTAGAAGCAGCTACCCTCTAAGGAGTGCGTAACAGCTCACTCATTGAGATCTAGGGCCCTGAAAATGGACGGGACTAAGTTAGTCGCCGATACCACAATGCTCCGAGAGGAGATCATGTAGGGAGGTGCTTTGTAGGAGTAGAAGTCTTTCTTTAAGGAGAGGTGGATCCTGCAAAGATAAGAATCCTGCCAGTAGTAACAGCAAAGCGAGGCGAGAATCCTCGCCACCTGAAGGGCCAGGGTTCCTCAACAATGTTCATCAGTTGAGGGTTAGTCGATCCTAAGACAGATGTAATTCATTCATATCGAAAGGGAAACTGGTTAATATTCCAGTACCATGTGGGTACATGTGGCAACACATGTTTACCTCCTGACGCTTTGGGGTAATCTGAGTACAACCGTCGTTGTATCTAAATGAGATAACGCTGTGGAGTATTGTAATAATGAGAAGCAGCCTAAATCATGAATGGTTGCCATTAGGCAATTCAGACAACCCCTGGAGACCGTGAAAAGGGAGGTAATCGAATCCCATATGTTCGTACCAAGAACTGACACAGGTGCCCCTAGGTGAGAAACCTCAGGTGTGTCGAGATAATCCGATCTAGGGAATTCGGCAAATTAGCTCCGTAACTTCGGGATAAGGAGTGCCTACTCAGCAGTGAGTAGGTTGCAATAACAAGGGGAGTCCGACTGTTTAATAAAAACGTAGGTCCCTGCAAATTCGTAAGGATGAGTATAGGGGCTGATACCTGCCCAGTGTCGGTACGTGAAATTCCGGTCCAACGGAACCAAGCGCCGATAAACGGCGGGGGTAACTATGACCCTCTTAAGGTAGCGAAATGCCTTGCCGCTTAATTGGCGGCCTGCATCAACGGTTTAACGAGATTCCCGCTGTCCCAGATCGGAACTCGGTGAACCTACTATTCTGGCGAATAAGCCAGAGACTCCCAGTGGGACGCGAAGACCCCGTGGAGCTTTACTGCAGCTTGTTGTTGGGTTGTGATTACGGTTGCGCAGTGTAGGTGGGAGACATCGAAGCTATCTTTTTGGAGATAGTGGAGTCAAAAGTGAGACACCACCCTGCTTTGACTGCAACTCTAACTCTAGATGAGGACACCAGCAGGTGGGCAGTTCGACTGGGGCGGTACACCGTTGAAATTATATCGACGGTATCTAATGGTTGGCTCAGATGGGTCAGAAACCCGTCGTGGAGGACAAGACCAAAAGCCAGCCTGACTAGATTTCGACCAACAAGAAATCTAGCCTCGAAAGAGAAGTCTAGCGAACCTCGATACCTCCTTAATGGGGGTTCGAGCTGATGGAAAAGCTACCCCGGGGATAACTGAGTGGTTGCAGGCAAGAGTACACACACCCTTTCTTTGGGAAAGAAAGCGTGTACGGAAAGAAAAGGAAAATTCCTTAGGAATTTTCTAAAAAATCATGATCAACTTTTTGAATTTTACGAAGTAAAATTCCTTTCTTTTCCGTCAACGCTTTTACTCAAAAGTGCTATGCACTTTTGGTAGCCAAAAATCTTCGATTTTTGCGCTCTTTTGTAAAGAAAAGGGTTGGTATAGATCGACCCTGCAGCTTGCTACTTCGCTGTCGGCTCATTCCATCCTGGGTGTGCAGAAGCACCCAAGGGTGGGGTTGTTCGCCCATTAAAGGGATACGTGAGCTGGGTTTAGAACGTCGCGAGACAGTTTGGCGGCATCTACTGGGAGTGCTATCTATCTGAGGGGAAGGTTCATTTAGTACGAGAGGAACAATGGATCGCAGCCTCTGGTTTACCAGTTGTCTGATAAGGCAGGCTGGGTAGCTACGCTGTAATCGATAAAGGCTGAAAGCATCTAAGCCTGAAACGAGCCCCAAAAAGAGATAGACTAGGCTCCTGTAAAATACAGGTTTGATAGGTGGGGGGTGTAAGTATCAAGCTTCGGCGAGATATTCAGCTCACCCATACTAATCGCCTATCCATACATACTTCCAGCGATAAATTATCTATACATGGTTTTCATAGTAACGGGTAGTGGTTAGAGGGCTACCGCCCAGACTTTTACTAAAAGGGTGTGGGTGAGGAAGTTCCATCCACCAGTAAACAACTTTATGTTTGGTGAGAACCAAGGTAGCATTTAAAGAGACGAGATAGCGGCATGTTATAATGATGTCTAACTGAAGATGCATGCCGAATTGTGAAACGTAATGCCCTGTTTGGTGCAAGGTTAATTTGCCGCTTAGACGAATGCCCTAATGACCAACACAAGCATTGCTTGTAAAAAGGTCAACAAAAGATGGACTAAGGCCACTGCCCTCAAACTTTTAAGAAAAGTTTGATCAAAACAGGTGCCATCTTCGCTAACGCTCGATAGCACTTAATGGATTCTTGATTTGTCACGTGTGGCTAAGCGTAGCGCATGCCACACTTTTCCCGTCCGTTCGAATCGAAGACACGAGCGAATTCGATTCGCTGTGCACAAAAATCCATTGGATTTTTGGTGTTCGAGGGACCCAAAACTGCAAGGCAGTTTTGCGGTCACGAAACTGCGACATGGACTAAGGCCACTGCCCTCAAGCTTTAGAAAAGCTCATCGCATCAAGCTTTAAAAAACCTTGACCAAAAATTTAACATGGATTTTTTCCGCCAGCGCTTTTTCTAAAAGGGCTGAGCTTGACCAAAAATCTAATCGAGATTTTCTGTCAACACTCAAGCTTTAAAAAACCTTGACCATCGAGCTTTAGAAAAGCTCGAGCAAAAATTTTAGTGAAATTTTTTTGATCAACCTTTTTCCCAAAAAGGTTGAATTTAATCAGAATTCTTGTTCAGTGCTGCTAACGACCGAAGGGAGCGCATGCAGCACCTTAGTCGTCGGCTAATTCCGACTAGTTTTTCTTTTTTCAATACACTATTATCTTATTGCTTATATTGTCGGTTAAAATGATCGTAATGAAGTTTGGTGGCACATCCCTGGCATCTGCAAAGGAGATCGACCATACTACAGATCTGATAATACGGGAACCAAATAAGAAAGTAGTCGTGGTTTCCGCAATGGCGGGGATAACGGATAAACTGGGTGAGATAGCAAACAGGATCGTTGACCTGCCCTCAACCATTGTAGAGAAGGAATGCGACAAGTTTTGTGAAAAGCTCCTATCCACACATATATTAACGGCAAGGGGCGTTATTAAGAATAAGAAGACTCAGAAGGATGTTGCAGATAAGATAGAGGGATTGGTGAATGAATTAAGGATTACTCTGATAGGGGTTGGTTATCTTGAGGATCTATCGCCGAAATCATTGGATTATATCCTATCCTTTGGTGAGAGGCTATCCGTTTTGATAGTTACTAGCGCATTAGAGTCAAAGGGAATAAAAGCCATTGCTTTAACTGGCTATGAGGCAGGAATTATAACGGATTCAAATTTCGGCTGCGCAAGACCCATTTATAGTAAGATTGAGAGTACCATAAAGAATGGGTTAATGCCCTTGTTGGAAAAGGGAATTCTACCCGTCGTTACTGGATTTGTTGCGGCCGATAATAACGCAAGGATAACTACCATGGGTAGGGGTGGTTCTGATTATACAGCATCCCTTGTAGGCAGGTTCCTTGATGTTGAGGAGGTCCAGATATGGACAGATGTCAATGGAATTCTAACTACCGATCCGAGGGTTTTGCCATCTGCAAGGCCCATACCAAAGTTATCATATATTGAAGCAATGGACTTGGCGCATTTCGGCGCAAAGGTAATCCACCCAAAGATGATAGAACCTGCAACGGTAGCAGATATCCCGGTAAGGATAAAGAATACATTCAACCCCGAAGGTAAAGGCACATTAATTGTGAGAAAGCAGGAGAAGATAGAAAGCGTTATAAAAGCAGTTACTATCTCTAAGGATGTCGAAATCCTGAATCTGAGGGGGATTGGGATGGCAGAAACACCAAACATTGCAGGCAGGCTCTTTACCCTACTCGGTGAAAACAACATAAATATTATCATGATATCTGGATCATCTGAATCCAATCTATCTTTCGTTATCAGGAAGGACGATGTTAAACGGGCAGTTGAACTCTTGAATAAACAATTTATTGGAAACGGTATCAGGAGTTTGGAGGTAACGGAGGATGTGCGCATAATAGCTGTGGTTGGAGTAGGTATGGTAGGCACGAAAGGGATTGCTGCTAAGATATTCCAGATCGTTGCCGAGAATGATGTAAATATAATAATGATAGCCCAGGGTTCATCTGAGGTGAACATATCATTTGTGGTTAAAGGTAAGGATGGAAATAAGGTGATAAAGGCATTGCATAAAAGGTTTATAGAAGATGAAATGCGAGTTAATTAATAAGGCAATAGAAATTCTTGAGAATGTTGGTTACCGCGTATCGGATTGTAGCGGTTCTAGGAGCTGTTTCGACATACTTGCAAAGAAGGACAAAATTCTCCTGATCAAGGTGCTTGCAAATATAGAGGGTCTATCCAGAAGATGTTCATTAGAGTTGAAGAATGTGGCTTCAGTAACATCGGCAATTCCTCTAATTTTGAGTGACCACACGAAGTCAACAAAGCTTTGTGATGGCATTATTTATGCAAGATATGATATACATGTAATGAATCCTGAAACCCTGGAGGACATAGTTAACGAAAATATGCCCCTAGTCTACTCTGTTCGCGGTAATTATTGCATTAAGATCGACTCAGGCCTACTTGTTAAATTGCGTAAGGGACTTGATATGACACAACAGGAGCTGGCTGATGGACTCGATGTATCAAAACAGAGCATACACAGGTATGAGTTCTCTGGAAAAATGTCGTTAGAGATTGCAGAGCGTTTGATGGATATTCTAAAGGAGAATATTGCAATTCCACGGGAGGTTTTTCTTTCAGATAGGTCCTATCTACCTGATAGCTATGAAGGCATGGACAGAAAATTAACAAAGCTTAAGGGTATGGTGCTGGAGAAATTCAGAGATATGGGGTTTTTTGCTGCTCTGACCAATGCACCTTTTGATATAGTCGCAATGGAGCACGGGGATGAGAGAATACTTACAACAGTTAGTGACGATGGTAGAAGATTGAAGAGAAAGATGGATACCATTAACGAGATTTCTGACATAATTGACAGCTATAGCATATGCATAAGCAACCGACATGAAGATTCTGATGTGACCATAATGAAACCGAGAGAGCTGAGCAGGATAGAGGATACTGAGGAATTGATCGAGATACTTGCCAGCTCCTAGGTTATTTTATAAACAATCAAACCCATATATAATCATATAATCTCATGGTGTATAAATATGCGTCCTTGGAAAAGAAGAGACAGGATATTTGATGAATTTTTTAGAGATTTCGAAGAGGAATTTAGAGAGATAGAGGATAATATCAGTCGGATATTTGAAGAGGCAGAGAGAATGTCAAGAGAGCCGGGCGATGGTAAGCCCATTATCTATGGATTCTCTATGCGTGTAGGTCCGGAGGGCGAACCTAAGATTGAGAAGTTTGGTAACATACCCACAGGATATGATAAACCACAGACTACTGATGAAAGAGAGCCCTTAATTGATGTGATAGAAAAGGATAAAGAGATAATGGTGGTTGCCGAACTTCCCGGAATTGATAAAGAGGATATTTCCCTGTATGTTTTGGAGGATACCGTGGAAATAGATGTCGATACAGCCACTAGAAGATACCATAAGAGATTAACGCTACCTGGTAGGGTAAAATCTGACACAACAAGGTCAACACATAAGAACGGCGTTTTGGAGATAACATTAGAGCGCGCCGAGGAAAAGAAAAGAGAACAAACCAGAGTAAAGGTCGAGTAGTCTATTCTCACTCCACTAATTCTGATTATGGTTTATTTATATACACTCAAACCCATGATTAATCTCACGTCGAGCTTTAGAAAAGCTCAACGCATCAAGCTTTAAAAAACCTTGACGCATCAAGCTTTAGAAAACCTTGACCAAAAATTTATGTGAAATTTTTTCCGTCAACGCTTTTCCCAAAAGGGTTGAGCTTGAGCAAAAATCTAACATGGATTTTTTCCGCCAGCGCTTTTTCTAAAAGGGCTGAGCTCGAGCAAAAATTTAAGTTAAATTATAAAAACAAAAAAAGGAGGATATAAAAAATGGCACAATATGCAGGAGGACAACCCATATTTATATTGCCCGAGGGGGCACTAAGAACAACGGGAAGAGATGCACAGAGGAACAACATTATGGCTGCGAAGGCAGTTGCAGAAACGATAAGAACGACACTTGGACCCAGGGGGATGGATAAGATGTTGGTAGATGATCTGGGCGATATCGTAATAACAAACGATGGTGCAACAATAGTTGAGGAGATGAATGTCGAACACCCGGCAGCTAAGATGGTTGTTGAGGTAGCAAAGACACAGGACGAAGAGGTCGGAGACGGAACAACTACCGCAGTGGTTCTAACGGGAGAGCTTCTGGCAAACGCCGAAAAGCTATTGGATAAGGGGATTCATTCCTCGGTAATTGTCAGGGGTTATAGGATGGCTGCTGCAAAGGCACAGGAGATCTTGGAGGATATCGGAAAGAAGGTATCCATCGATGACGATAAATTACTTACAGGAATAGCAATAACCGCTATGACAGGAAAGGGTGCCGAGACATCAAAGGAACTGCTGGCTGAATTATCTATGAAGGCTATTAAGCAGATTGCTGAAGAAGAGAATGGTAAGATTACTGTTGATATGGATGATGTAAAGGTCGAAAAGAAGGAGGGTGGTAGCACGAGTGATTCAGAGTTAATCCAGGGGGTAATTATCGATAAGGAGCGGGTCCACTCAGGAATGCCCAAAAAGGTTGAAGATGGAAAAATCGCCCTTTTGGATGCCGCTATAGAGATTAAAGGACCGGAGACAGATGCGAAGATACAGATTACCGATCCAAACCAGTTACAGGCATTCATAACCCAAGAGGAGAACTTACTTAAAGGAATGATCGAAACAATTGCAAAGACAGGGGCAAGTGCTGTATTCTGTCAGAAGGGAATTGACGATCTGGCTCAGCACTATCTGGCAAAGAAGGGAATCTTTACTGTAAGGAGAGTAAAGAAGTCAGATATGGAGAAACTGAGCAAAGCAACCGGAGCAATGATAGTCACAAATCTCAAGGATCTAAGTTCAAAGGATCTGGGTTATGCTAAAGGCATAGAGGAAAAGAAGATATCCGGGGATGCGATGACCTTTGTCTCTGGCTGTAAAAACCCAAAGTCAGTAAGCTTGTTGATCAGAGGTGGAACAGAGCACGTAGTTGAAGAGGTTGAGAGAGCTGTTAACGATGCGTTGGGTGGGATTGCTGCATCAGTGGAGGTCGGAATGATAGTACCCGGAGGAGGGGCTCCAGAGATAGAGCTCGCAAGAAGACTGAGAGAGTATGCCGATACAGTAGGTGGCAGAGAGCAGCTTGCAATAGGTGCTTTCGCAGAGGCAGTAGAGCTCATCCCAAGGACACTTGCAGAGAGTGCAGGATTGGATGCTATCGACATTTTGGTTGAATTGCGTGCAAAACACGAAAAAGGTGACATCAATAC
>DAOVRY010000008.1 GCA_030633645.1 Pseudomonadota bacterium
CATGTGTCTCTTGATTCCTGGCCATTTTTGAAGCCTCCTTAAAGCTCATAAGCAGGGTGTATCTTGACTGGCACGATGTCTTCAAATTTCCCGAAGGTTGCCCTTTTATCGTGAGGTTAAAGATTTGGCAACGTAGCATGGGACTGTGCATGGGGTCAATAGATACCAGCCTCACAACCAGCAGCGATAACCTTTCCCAACTCCTCACAGCGACTTAAAATAGCCTCATCAATATCTCCTCTGGCTATGACTGGCTCATAGATCTTTTTCAACTGGTAGCCTACACAGATCCTTTCAATGCTGGTCAAGGCCCCCAAACCGTCATTTCCGGCAGAGATGAATACGGCGTAGGGTTTTTTGAAGATTTCCTTCCTTTCCCGGGCCTGGGAGTAGGTCCGGTCAAAAAGATCCTTTATGGCACCAGCCATGTAGCCGAAATACTCAGGCGAACCAAATACCAACCCGTCACTATTAAGGAGATCATCAAGGGTGGTTTCCCTTGCCTCTTTCAGGATAGTACTTACGTTCTCTATGGAATTTGCCCCTTTGGCGACGGCATCGGCCATTTTTTTGGTTCTGCCTGTTTGAGAGTGAAAAACGATCAAGATTGTGACCACAAAAAGAATTCCCTTCAGGTATTTTGATAAGGTAACGCCACTTTTAGCTGAGTGGGTCTTTTATTCAAATACCTCTTTAGATACCTCCTGGTATTTTTCATAAACCTCACTTCCAAAACAGACAAAGAAGACCTTGTTAATTGACTCGTCGGTTTGAAGAAAGGATTTTGTTTCTGTCAATGCAATATTTACTGCCCTTTCGAGTGGAAAACGGTAGGCACCGGTGCTTATGGATGGAAAGGCAAGGGTCGCTGCACCGATCTCTGCTGCTGCCTTAAAGCTATTTTTGTAGCAGCTCGCCAGCAGCCGATCCTCATCCCTGTTCCCGCCAGACCAGATTGGACCTACAGTGTGAATAACCCATTTGGCAGGCAATCGATACCCTTTTGAAAAGCGGGCCTCGCCCGTTGGGCAACCACCTATGGTTCTCGTTTCAGCAAGAAGCTCTGAACCAGCAGCCCTGTGTATGGCACCATCAACGCCACCGCCACCTAAAAGTGAGGTGTTAGCAGCGTTGACAATGGCATCAACCTCCATCTTGGTAATATCTGCCTCGAGGATTTCTATTCTATCCTTTAACGCTTTATCCATGTATCCCTCCCAGTTCTTTTACATTTTTTGGTTGGAAATATTTTGTTATCGTCCAAAGGTATTGGCATGAATAATACTGAATGATACGTAACTACTCAGGTATCTTGCCACAAAGGCACCAAGACACCAAGATTATAGAATTATTCGTAGGTGTTCATAGGTTCAGGGTTCACCGTTCAGGGTTACATTTCTTTCGTTAAGCTTGCTCGTAGGACTTTTCAGATTTTTGTTGAACTCTGAACCTCTGAGCCCGTAAACGGTTACAGGCTTTTTAATGCGCCTTAGGCTCATTAATGAGAAAACTCCGTTCATTGCTGTCCAAAATAAATCAGAATCCGCTTTTTTGGACAGCTAAGTACCTAATTTTACACGATCGCTTCTGCCTGCGGTAATTCAGGTTGTCTTTGAGCGAAGATGCTGTCCAAAGAAAAAACCGTTTTTGAACAAGAGTGAACTCCGTTATTTAATTTATTGCCTATTGACTTAGCTCACCTAACTCTGCAGGTATTGGATATTACATGATTTTCGGTAATGCTTTTGTTAATGGCTAAATATCTAATTTTACAACATAAATCTTATTAATTCGTGAGGTTTATTATGATTTCGGGGATAATCCCTTGGGATTATTAAGGTTTTTATATAGCATCATGATTCTATATAATCCATTGAAATCATTAAGCTTTTCATTTTTGGGTGAACAGAGTCAATAGGCCATTAATTTATATTCATCCTCTCTTTGGGTCTTTGTGCCTTGGTGGCTGAATAGTTCAATAATACTAATATTTTAAAGCAATGGTGAAGTCAAGAACAAGAGCGCGGAGCTTTTATTTTGGAGTTTCCTGGATTTTTCTCGGAATCCTTTATTTCTGGGCGAAGATTGGCTGGGAACAGTGGGGCACCCGCAATCAGGGCCCTTATTATTAAGACAAATGAATACTCTTAAGGAAACCCGAGCTTTTATTAGATTGTAATAGGACTGAGATTTGTTTAAAATGGCCCCATGGTGAGCTTGGGCACATTACAATTGAAGAACTGGCTGGTGATGGCACCAATGTCAGGGAAAACGAATCTCCCCTTTCGCCTGATCGTTAAGAAAATGGGGGCTGGCCTCGTTGTTACTGAAATGATCAGTGCAGAAGGTCTTTGCAGGGGGCATGCAAGAACTCATGCCTATTTTGTGAGTCATCCCGCCGAGAGGCCTGTGGCCGCGCAGTTATTTGGATCTGAACCTGAGGCTATGGCCCTATCGGCCGGCATAGCGGCTGAAAAAGGGATGGATCTTGTTGATATCAATATGGGATGTCCGGTGAGAAAGGTGGTTAAGACAGGATCTGGGGTGGCCCTGATGCGGGATCCGAGAAAGGCAGGCAAGATTATTTCTGCGGTGCGACGCGGCACGCCTCTTCCCGTGACCGTAAAGATCAGGGCTGGTTGGTCACCTGCTGAGGCGAATGCACAGGAGATTGCCCAGATAGCCGAAGATAGCGGGGCTGATGGCATCTCGATTCATCCACGCTTTGCTAGTCAGGCATTCTCCGGGAAAGCTGACTGGTCAGTCATTGCAGGCGCAAAGAAGGCCCTCGAAATCCCTGTTATCGGTTGCGGTGATATAACGGAGCCTTCTTTGGCTTTGAAGATGCGCTCTGTCACAAACTGCGATGGGGTTATGATTGGCAGGGCAGCATTAACAAATCCGTGGATTTTCAAGCAAATTCTCGATATGGAAGAAACGGGGCGTTTTACCGCTCCAGGGCTGGATGAACGGTATCGTTTAGTGATTGAGCATTACTCTCTTCTCGTAGAATACCTTGGAGAGAAAAGGGCAGCACATCTGATGAGGGGCCATTTGCTTTTGTATACAAAAGGGCTTCCCCATAGGAGATTTCTTAGGGGGGTTATTTCAGAAATAGATGGGAGAGAGAAATTAATCTCTGTGGTGGACCGGTATTTTGGATCCATAAGAGAGGGAGATGGCTCGTGAAGGTGAGGCTCGCCAAGACAGCTGGATTTTGCATGGGTGTCAGAAGGGCAATGGAGATCACCCTGTCAGAAGCCAACAAAGGTGATGGAAAGCTATTCACGTATGGACCGCTCATCCACAATCGGCAGGTGCTCGATCTCCTCCGATCCAAAGGAGTTGATGTCAAAGAGGATATTGAAGCGCATGACAAAGGAAGGATAGTTATCAGGGCCCATGGTATTACACCCACTGAGCGAAAGGCAATACAGAGTTCTGATTTCAAGATAATTGACGCCACATGCCCCCGGGTAGCAAAGGTGCAGGGAATAATAAAACAATACAATACCAAAGGCTACACCCCGGTTATTTTCGGGGATGCCCATCACCCAGAGGTCATTGGTTTGATGGGATATAGCCAAGGTCAGGGTATCGTTATCAGCTCCGCTGAAGACGTGACAACACTTCCTGAAGAAAAGAGATTTGTCGTTGTATCCCAAACAACACAGGATGTAGATACCTATAAGGAGGTATGTAGTGCCGTCAAAGCACGTTTTCCAGAGGCTGTCATATTTGATACGATTTGCGATGAAACATACACGAGGCAGAAAGAAGTCAGATCACTGGCCGCTCAGGTTGACAGCATGGTGATAGTCGGGGGATACAAAAGTGGCAATACGATGCGCCTCTATCAAATAGCACGGTCAACAGGCAAACCTGCTTTTCATATCGAGACGGAGGGGGAGCTCAAAGACTCGTGGTTTTCCTCAGCAGGAACTGTTGGGGTTACAGCAGGTGCGTCAACACCTAACTGGATGATAAAGAAGGTGATCGAGCGACTAAGAACCATGGGCAAGAGGAAACAGTCCTTTGCCAGTTTATTGACAAAGGGATACCAATTTTTGGTTAAGACAAGTATCCCTGATGCAGTAGGGGCCTTTTCCCTCACCTATGCTGGACTTATTCTATATAGGGGAAGTTCCCCTCTCATCTATCCCATACTGACCATGTTGTATGTTTACGGCATGCACGTTCTCAATCGGTTCCTTGATAAAGAGGCAAGCAGATACAACGATCCCGGGGTCGCCCTTTTCTACGCACAGCACAAAGTGTTTCTCATTGGTACGGCTCTATCGGGATTAGGTGGGGGGATCATTATTTCACTCTATTTGGGCCTGCCCCAGTTTTTGCTCTTTCTTGCTTTAACTATCCTTGGCTTAGTTTACAGTGTTCCAATAATACCGTGGAGATTGGGATATCTTGGGCGGTATGCAAAGATAAAGGACCTTCCTGGATCAAAAACCATGGCAGAGGCATTGGCTTGGGGTACCATTAGCTCGCTGCTTCCTGTTATTGGATGGCCCAATCCTGTTTGGCCTGGTGTTTTGGCTTCCTTTTTGTTTGTCTCCTCCATGTGTTACGTTCGGTGTGGGCTCTTGGATATCCTCAATATCCAAGGAGATTTGATAGTGGGCAGGGAAACCCTTCCCATTGCTTTGGGAGAGGAAAGGGCACTCAAGCTTTTGTTATCATCGAACGCTTTTTTTGGTTTAATCCTTCTCGTATCAGCAGTTCTTAAAATAGTTTCAAACCTGGGTTATCCACTCCTTATCTGCTTTCTGAATTCATTTTTTTATCTCACCGCATACCAAAAGGATTGGGTGAGGGGTGGATCTCACTTGCAAGCTCTTGCCGAAGCCAATCTTCTCTTGGCAGGGCTACTTGCCCTCGCCTGGAATATACTATAGTGAAGCTCTGCCTCAAACCGTCGAGACACTGTGTCAGTAAGAAAATACGAAATACTGAGTAACGTTTCTGGGTTACGGCTACGATGCCCGTTTCGTTTTTCGGTAACGTCATTCGTCTTTTTGTTTCTACGTTACCTTAACCGTTATCGATACGGGCTTCGTTACCCTAACCGTTGCCCAAATAAACTAGCAAAAAACTTGGCATAAATCCGCCCGAAGTCTGGCGGATAAATTTTAAGATCTTGGCTTATGTAGACATCTAGAACATGCCCGAGGTTAGCGTCATAATCCCAACATATAACCGGTCTCAAAAAGTGGCAAGGGCAATCCAATCTGTTCTTGACCAGAGCTTTAGAGATTTGGAGATCATCGTAGTTGATGATGGCTCAACGGATGATACGTATAAGTGCCTGGATAGATTTGGATCCTCGATCAAGTATATTCGGCAGTTGGTTAACAGGGGAGTATCAGCTGCCCGGAACCGAGGCATAAAGGGCTCCTTTGCGCCGTGGATTGCCTTTCTGGACTCTGATGATTATTGGCTCAAGGACAAATTGCAGGTTCAAATGGAGCTTGTTCATCGAAATCCGGGGACCATGGCCTGTCAGACTGATGAAATATGGATAAGAAGGGGCAGGCGAGTAAACCCGAAGAGAAGACATAGAAAACCATCAGGGGATATATTTAAGCAGTCTCTCAAGCTTTGTCTGGTGAGCCCGTCAAGCGTCATCATAAGGAGGGCTGTCTTTGATGAGGTCGGTCTTTTTGACGAAACGCTACAGGCTGGTGAAGACTATGATCTATGGTTAAGGATATCGTGCAGGTATCCTGTTTACCTCATTGACCGGGAGCTGATTGTCAAGGAAGGAGGACACACAGATCAGCTCTCCCAGCGATTTGCTGGAATGGACCGCTTCAGGATCAGGGCCATTGTTAATCTAGTCAATAGTGGAGTACTTTCTTCAGATCAAACAGAAGCAGCCTTGGAGGAGCTGTCGGTCAAATGTAAGATATTTGGCAATGGATGCATTAAGAGAGGAAGGTGGGAGGAGGGGTACTTTTACCTCTCACTGCCTGAGAGGATTAAAGAAAAGGAAAACATTTCATGGAAACATGTCTGATGCTTGAGCGAGATTTCCCCTGCCGAAAAGATCTTATCAGAGGCTATTTGATGCCTTTCTCCAGAACTATTCTGTTGTCCACAAAGGAGATCATCTTTATCTGAGCCTCAAGGATTCTCTGGTCTCCGAAGAGGTTTATGATTGTAACCGTGTCGCCTTGTGTGTGTAACTCATCTACGTTTTCCAAGACAAGCTCCTCTTTTCCGTCATGAATAAGATAGGCTGTCGCCTCACACATCTTTTTCTCCTTGTTTGATGATTTCAAGAATTTGATCGATAAGGTGAGGGAGGGGTTCAGCCGATACCCCTGTTATCTTGACCCGCTCCTGGGTCAAGGGGATTAATATCTTTAGAGCCCTGCTTGATGATATTGCTTTGGCCATCTCCGCAGTTACTTCACCCATCATGGCGTTTGCCATGATTATAGCCAAGGGACCAATTATGATATCAGCCTCAGGGGCCGTTCTTAGTATTGCATTTTCACCAGTAGCTCCTCGATTAGCTCCTGCCTTCATCATCTGAGAGGTAGCTACCGAGTTAGTGCCTAAGGCAAGTATTTCTACTTCATCGCCAAAGGCATCTCTCACTCTTTTTATGATAGCCCTTCCTATTCCACCGCCCTGCCCGTCCACAACCATTAGCAAGCTCAAAGAAGCCCCCTTTATATGACTATTTGGTCTCGTTTATAAGTATTGGCATGAACCATACTGCGTACTCGTTCACGTTCTAAAAGAGGTCATGGCTGTTTTTGAAAGGCGATATCTAAAAAAGAATTCCACCGGGTCTTGCAGTGGTCAAATATGTGGGGTTTACACTGTCGAAGCCCTGGGAGTCTCCGTCTGGTTCACCTAAACCCCACACATTTGACCACCTCCCTTGAACCTTATAGATAGCGCCTTGAGAAAATTGGCATGACCTGATAAAGGTGACTATGTACAGGTTGTCTAATCAATATACTATACTGCCAACATTTCTGAACGATACGAAATATTTGGATTGCAACATTGGTAAAACGCGATTATTGTACTAATAACACGGGAGAATCCAAGACCTTTGATGACTATATACCAGGATCTCTCACTTTAGAAAGCATTTTTTCTATCCTTGCCAGGAATTAAGGGGCATGGGGACAGTTATCATAATCCTCTTGATAGGCGCATATCTCCTCGGTTCAATTCCCTTTGGTGTCATAATTAGTCGAGCGGTGATACGATTGGACATCACCAAAGCGGGCAGTGGAAATATTGGGGCCACAAACGTTGCTCGCGAGGTTGGTCTCAAATGGGGGGTGATTACCCTTGTGGCCGATGCCCTGAAGGGGTTCATTCCTGTGGCCTTAGCCCAGCATATGTTCGCGTCATCAACAGAGACAGGTGAGGCCCTTGCGGGAGTTGTTGGCATATTGGCCTTGTTAGGACACCAATTCCCAATATACAATCGCTTTAGGGGCGGGAAGGGAATAGCCACTGGTCTGGGGATCTTTTTGGCCCTTTCCCCAATTTCATGTTTGTTCTCAGCAATAATATTTGTTGTGGTTGTCATTCTTTGGGGTTATGTATCCTTGGGCTCAATACTGGCAGCCCTTACCGTACCGCTCTGGTTGTTTATCGCAGGTCATTCAACCGTTTTGATCCTCCTTTCGCTCATCGTGTCTTTGTTAATCACATTCCGTCATAGAGGAAATATTCAGAGCTTGCTCCGAGGAAATGAAAGAAAGTGGCACAAAGGAGGCTACCTTAACCGATCAACCAAGCGGCCCAGATCCTCATCAGAGTAAAATTCGATAATAATCTTACCTCTTTTACCCTTCCTTATTATCGCTACCTTGGTGCCCAAGGAGTTTTGGAGATCTTTGGCCAAAGATTCCAGGTAGGTATCTATTTCATCTTTGAGACCCTTTGGTTTTTTGGGGGCTCCAGCCTTTTTCATCAAGGCCTCTGTCTGGCGAACAGAGAGGAATTTCTTGACGATGAGGTCCCTCATCTCCCGTTGAGCTGCTGGAGAATCAATGCTCACCAAAACCCTTGCGTGGCCGGTAGTCAAGCGGCCATCTATAAGATCTTGTTGAATGACATCGGGAAGTTTTATGAGCCTTAAAAAATTGGCAATTGTCGACCGGTTTTTTCCTATCCTTTTTGAAAGTGCCTCCTGGGTGAGGTCAAACCTGTGCACGAGCTCCTGGTAGGCTAATGCCTCCTCCATAGGGTTCAGGTCTTGCCTTTGAATATTTTCAATCAGGGCCAATTCCAAGGCCTCTGAAGGAGAAACGTCCCTTATCCATACAGGAATCTTGTCGAGACCTGCCTTTTGGGCTGCACGCCAGCGCCTCTCACCTGCGATCAGTTGGAACCCATCCTTTGTCTGGCTGACTAATATGGGTTGGATAACGCCTTTTTCCTTGATCGAATTGGCTAGGTCAGTCAATTCAGACTCGCTGAATTGCTGTCTGGCTTGATGCGGATTGGGAGAAATGGACGCAATGGGACAGTAGAAAAAACCCCTATCATCTTCTGAGATAACTGTTTCTGGAAATAGAGCTGACAATCCTCTTCCGAGAGCCTTACGTTTGGCCACCTTTACCTTCTCCTTTTGTGATTATTTCCCTTGCGAGTTCCAAATAGCTTTGGGCCCCTTTTGATCGAACATCATATAGAATGATCGGCTTTCCGTAGCTTGATGCTTCACTCAGAGTGACGTTGCGGGGGATAACGGTTCGAAAAACAAAGTCTTTGAAGTGTTGGCGTACCTCATCGGTAACCTGGTGTGATAGATTGTTACGTTTGTCAAACATTGTTAACAGAATGCCGAGCATTATCAATGACGGATTAAGCGTTTTTTTCACCAGCCGGACCGTATTGAGTAACTGGGTTAATCCTTCCATGGCGAAATATTCACACTGAAGGGGTACGAGAAAGAAATCAGCGGCGGTCAAGGCATTCAGTGTGAGAAATCCGAGGGAAGGAGGGCAGTCGATAAATATATAGTCGTATTGATCTCTAAGGTCACTCAAGATATTGTGCAAGAGATACTCTTTGTTCTCCATAGAAAAGATCTCCACCTCTGCACCAAATAGATCAGGATTGGCTCCGATAAGCTTCAGCAGAGGAATGTGTGTATCGAGAATCACCTGGTTCCCACTATGTTCACCCAATATCAGATCGTAAAGGCTTGGTCTTAGGTCTGCTGGGTTTACCCCGAGAGCAGTGGTAGCATTTCCCTGGGGATCGCAATCCACTAAGAGGCAGCTTTTTTCAGCGGTAGCCACAGAAGCAGATAAATTGACTGCTGTTGTTGTTTTGCCAACTCCTCCCTTCTGGTTAACAATGGATATTACTGATCCCATAGATCAAACGAATCTTTCATACTAAGCTAAGCAGAGCATTCTATTGTTTGCATTGGACATAAGCGAGAAGGGTCTAGGATGGTCATGAGGTCTTTTCTCCGACTTATCAACGGGGGAGTCTTTGCCCCCTCCGCATTCCCTTCGACAGGCTCAGAGCTGCGGCTTCCCCCAGGATAAGTCGTGAAAAGCACAGCGGC
>DAOVRY010000055.1 GCA_030633645.1 Pseudomonadota bacterium
ATTAGGAAGGTTCTGTAGGGGAGAAGAAAGCGATGCTTCAGGTAAAGGTCGGCTTGATTGGCTTCGGAACAGTGGGGGCTGGCATGGTGGAGGTCCTGGTTCATAACCGGGAATTGATAGAGGATAGGGTTGGTGCAACGATTGTTCTAAAAAAGATCGCAGATCTGGATATTCATTCGGATCGAGGAGTAAAGGTAGACCCCACATTGCTTACCACTGATGCAATGGAGATAATCGATGATCCGGAGATAGATGTAGTTGTTGAACTGATTGGCGGGTGTGATCAGGCCATGGAATTTATCTCAATGGCCATGGAGAGAGGCAAGCATGTGGTTACGGCTAATAAGGCACTCATTGCCCAATACGGCAAGCAATTGTTTGAGGGAGCCGAACGGTGCGGGGTTGACATTGCCTTTGAGGCGAGCGTGGCAGGAGGTGTCCCTATCATTAGAGCCCTGAGAGAAGGCCTGGCGGCAAACCAAATCGAGGCAGTACTGGCTATCTTGAATGGAACGTCAAATTATATTCTGACCCGGATGACAGAGGAACGACTCTCTTTTGATGAGGCACTGGCACTCGCACAGAGGCTGGGATATGCAGAGGCTGATCCCAGTCTGGATATTGACGGAAGTGATGCTGCCCACAAACTGACCATTATTGTTTCTCTGGGTTTTGGTTACCCTTGTGTGTATGAGGATGTGTATAAGGAAGGGATTGACAAGATCTCTCCTGAGGATATAAGGTTTGCCGGTGAGTTTGGCTACTGCGTGAAATTGTTGGCAATTGCAAGAAAGGTGGATAACCAGATTGAGGCCAGGATACACCCAGCTTTTGTTCCGTTGGACCATATCCTGGCAAACGTTAATGAGGCGTATAATGCCGTGTATATTGAAGGTGATTTTGTCGGGCCCACGCTCTTCTACGGACTTGGCGCTGGTAAGAGACCCACAGGAAGTGCCGTTGTGTCTGATATAATGGATATAGCTAGAAATCAAATTAAAGGCATTTCACGGAGGGTTTCACCGCTCGCTTTTGCACGCTCTCCAGCTGCAGAGCTGTCTCTGAGACCTATGGATCAGGTAAGCACTGATTACTATTTTCGATTTTCAGCAGTAGACAGGCCTGGAGTACTCTCTAAGATATCCGGAGTTCTGGGTGCCAACAACATCAGCATCGCCTCTGTTATTCAAAAAAAGAGGCAGGCACATGGCTCTGTTCCTGTGGTAATGCTCACCCACGAGGCAAAGGAGAGGGATGTTAGAAAATCCCTGGAGATCATAGATCAGCTGGATATAGTAACTGAAAAGACGGTCCTTTTTAGGGTGGAAAGAAAGACAGGTAACTGAATGTATGTAGTGTGTCCGGATCTCGAAGGGATTCTGGTGCCTGAAATCTGGATCAGTGTGGCAGAAAAGACCGGTATCGAGGAACTCCGCTTGACTACCAGGGATGTCCCTGACTACGACGAGTTAATGAGAGGGAGACTCGAGATCCTAAAAAGGGCTAACCTGAAGATCACAGATATCCAAGATATAATCCAATCCATGGAACCTCTTGACGGGGCACTTGAGTTTTTGCAATGGATAAGGCAGAGATTCCAGATCATTCTTGTTTCCGATACATTTGTTGAATTTGCTGACCCCCTCTTAGAGAAACTTCATAGGCCTACCCTCTTCTGCAATTCCCTTATCATCGATGCGGACGGTACCATAGCCGATTATCAGCTTCGACAAAGGGATGGCAAGCGGCACGTAGTGGAGGCACTGAGGGGTTTGGGTTTTGAGGTAATTGCCATTGGAGATAGCTACAATGATAGCACCATGCTCGATGCGGCAAATCACGGGATACTGTTCCGGCCACCTCAGAACATAAGAAGTGAGTTCCCCCATTTCCCTGTTATTGAAACCTATGAGGAGTTGAAATTGCTGCTGGAAGGGTATTTACAGAGAGGCCACTAGATGTCTTCATAGGCTAAGATCTTAGAATTTATGTCAAGTTTTTATGATACCACTAAGGCGCAAAGGATAATTGGGATCGTAGAACGGTTGCGGTTGCGCAGCTCGAAACGGTTAACGGTTAACGTCATACGAAACCAGCAGCGCAACCGTATAACTTTAGACGAAACCAACATCCCTTCGTCTCAATTAATGGAATATGATTTTCTCCACTCGTCGGTTTGAGGCAGAGCTTCGCTAGGAGAAATTGGGGGTTTGCGTATATATCTCATGGCACCTTTAACTGAGGATTATCCGGAAAAACCTGCGCTCTTGACCGGCATGAGTATAGTTTAGAAACATATGAAGGTCAAGGCATAGGTACCGAGAATTGTCCTGGCACCAGAGGTAGGTTACTCAATTCCGAATGGTACTACGCAGTGGAAACAGAAGGGCAGACAGCATCAGGCCTAGTTTTCATGCCTGTCAAATCGGTCGCCTCTTGAGGAATCAAAAGAACCTGGCCTATATACAGGCGTGTGGTATTGAGGTTGTTCAAAGACTGAATAGCCTTGGTTGTGGTTGCAAATCGATTGGCAATCTTCCAGAGAGAATCCCCTCTCCGGACCACGTATTCTATCGCTCTACCTTCCACCTGTGGCCTACTAGGAGCGGGGAAGGATGTCTTCCTGAGGGACGCGTATGTTCTTCTGGTGGGGATCTTGAGTCTCCAACCCACTTTTATATAGCTCCTGCTATTCAGCCCGTTCAGCGCCATAATCGCTCTGACACTCGTCCTATATCTCCGCGCAATAAGGGACAAGCACTCCCCCTTTCTAACCCTGTGCACCACATAGGCAGGTACAGGGGCACGATAGACGGGTATATCGTCTAGTTCGGAAAGCAGTACTGCTCCTTTGCCTTTTGGCACCTTAAGGGCATATGGTCTGCTGGGGGTACAACTACGCCGTAATTCGGGATTCAGATCATGCAAAAGCTCATAAGGCACTTGAAGGTGTTTTGAAACGGCTTTCAGGTGAACCTGTTTTTCAAAAGTAACCTGTTCAGTTTCAATTTCCTCTTCCACAGGAGGAAGGTTAAAGCCGTGGGACTCGGGATCGCCCAGAATATGGAGTACAGCCATAAACTTCGGGACGTAACGGGCTGTCTCTACAGGAAGTTTTGGGTAAAGGTCCCAGAAATTGTCAAGATAATTGATCCTTTGCGTCCGGATACATCGCAACACCCTCCCCTCTCCGCAGTTATAAGCAGCAAGAACGGTTTCCCAGTCCCCGAAAATTTGATGCAATTCTTTCAGGTAGCCAATAGCAGCTTGGGTGGATTTTTCGGGATCCATCCTTTCGTCCACCCATTGATCTCTTCGTAAACCGAATTTGTATCCCGTTGACGCAATAAACTGCCATAACCCGAGGGCTCTGGCCCGTGAAAGGGCCCTTATCTTGAACCCACTTTCGATAAGGGGCAACCATGAAAGTTCTTCGGGTAGCCCTGCATCCCTGAGTGCGCTCACAATAGCGGGACGATACCTCCCTGAGCGGACATAGGCATCAATAAAGAATTGCCGATCCCTGCCCTCATAGAGAGATAGCGCCCTTTCCACATACCTGTTCATCACAAGGGGAATCGGCTTCTTATACCCATTCGCCACCGTAAATCTGGAGGTGTAAACTTCCATAATCCGCTTGGATATGGTGAAGCGCAAATCGTCTCTTTGCTGCAAGATCTCCGCGCCATCTTCTGGATTGACCTTCAATATGAGCGAATAAGATTGATCAAGGGCATTGAGCGCATTATCCAGCTCCCCCCGCTCCCAGAAGTAATTGGCGGTTTCGCAAAACTCCAGCGCAGAGTCAAGCATCTCCTGATCCGATTTTTTCTGGGGCTGCGGACCAGGCGGTAATGGGTTATTTTCAGAGCCTTCAGACGGAGGTAAGGGGTTGTCTTCTCTCCCTTCTTCTTCGCCCTGGACAAGGATAGCAATCTTTTGGCCCTCTTCGATTTTGATCGGACCAGCGGTTTCTTGTTCTTCCTCGATCCTGGCCGGCGCAGTAATTTCTTCCTCCGAAGCTACCGAAGATTGCACAGAAACCGTCTCTTCTGAGACAACCTCCTCTGTGGATAGCTGATTCTCGGGTTTGAGAAAAGACATATGGCTGGAACAGCTGGTGCAAAGCGGCAAAAGCAGCATGATGAGCAGGATTCTTACCTTGGGCAACTTATGCATAATTCCCATTTTTCTCCACTCGCATCAGTTATGTGCGCTCCTAACCCTTGTGCGCTGCAAGGGATCGAACAACTCCAGGATTAATGCGCAAAATCGTGTAAATCTAGAAAATGAGGCCAGCAAAACAGCTGCCGGGGGTTTCCATCGAGTTATAGCCTTCCTTGGGATCCCAATGCAAGCCAAAATTGAGGGCCTAACTGGTTTTTTTCCTTTAGCATATTCAACGCTCCATCTTCTCCCACCTCGGTGATCAGTCAGTCCCTCGCCAACATGTAGCCCTTTTTCCCCATATGATAAGTAAGGATTCCGTCATGACCATTATAAATCAGTAAAAGGAAGACCGCCGTAATCAGATTTCCTACCCCACCCTGTCGTAAAAAAGATATCACAAATACCCATACGATAACAGAGCCTATCAACTCCAAGATTCCAAGAGCTCTATGCCCAAGATATATATCCCCCCACCCCGGCAACACCAGGGATTTGAAAAACGCTCTTCTGGGCTCTTTGAGATTAACCTTACACTTAGGGCAGGCAATCAGCCCCTTTGGAAGCGGAACAAAACAAGAGGGGCACAGGTTCTCAAGTGACTCCGTGGAATGTCCTACAGATCTGACCGCGTCCTTCCTCAATGGGATAAATTCCTTTAGTTCCTTTAGCAAATATCGCTTCACTGAAGTGAAGATGCGGCGTTTCCCACTCGTTCGATACAGAATGAGATGGTTAAGCAAAAGGCCTTGTTTCATTTTTTTTATGTCCTCGTATGACATCTGGGAGAGGAAATGAGTGGGGCGAGTGATTCTGGAATTGATGTTTATGAAAAGGAGCCTCCGGTTGGTACAGACTATCGCATAACAATTATACATCATGGTAAGAATGCCATTGCCTAAAAACATTTCAGCAGGGTAATAGGCCGTCCCTTTCCCAACTCGCATCACTTTTTCGCCATCCTCAAGAATTTCATTCAAAATGGCATGTACCGCCTTGAGAATCCTTATTTTGAATTTGTTTTTTCGGTTTTTATAACCCCCTCTTTTGTTAGGAGACAAGATCTCCCCAAAATCGAATTTCTCTGAGGAGAGACCCTGAACCTCTGGATAATCCACAAATATGCTTTTTCCCACAGATCCACTGGGATCGGGTGCAGTGGTAGGATGTGGGGCATTGCCAAAGGCCATCTCGGAGCTCACGAGGGGTCGAACAGCACCCGGTATTGCTGGTTCTACCGCAATTTTGCTGCCACACTTCTTGCACATTGCCACAGCCCTCTTTTTGGGCATGTTCCTGTTGGCAACAGTGTAGCTGGAGTTACACTGTGGACACACAACCTTCATGACTTCCTCCGTGCACCGTCCCGGTAAACCCCCCGCCTTCGATCTATGCCGCCCCTTCGCTCCAATCCCCTCCGTTTTTCCGGGCCCCTGTAATGAGGATCATGAAACCTTCTGCGGTCTTTGCCAGAACGCCTTCCATCTCTTTCTTTGCATTCAAAGCCACTCATATTGATCAGGCCTCCCAGAATTTCCCTTTGATCCGCCGAAACAAGCCAAAAAAGGGCAAGCGAACTAATATCGAAGGAACGGAATGATCCTGTACGTCCAGACCAGTGGTGATCATCCTCTTTTATCGGCCTTATCTTTCCAAATCTTTAACCGCGCGGAAAAAATCCAGTTTTATTTCTCTTTGATTAGTCCGTCTCATCAGACATCTGTCAGTACATCAGGAAGATAGTCAAAAGAAACTACCGGCCTCAGTTTCCAGAATCAAAAAAGTATTTGGTATCGCTCAAAAGTGTTGGCACAAACCATAGTGGGTAGTCGTTCACATTCTAAAGGAGGTCATGCCTGTTTTTAAAAGGCCTGCCCGCCATCGCTCTCGCTCAGGCGAGGCAGGCGGGCGATATCTCAAAAAAAATTCCACCGGGTCTTGCAGTGGTCAAATATGGGGGGTTTACATCTCGGAAGCCCTGGGAGTCTCCGTCTGGTTCATCTAAACCCCACATATTTGACCACATCCCTTGACCCTTATAGATGGCGCCTTGAGAAAATTG
>DAOVRY010000307.1 GCA_030633645.1 Pseudomonadota bacterium
ATTTGACCACCTCCCGTGAGGCCTATAGATAGCGCCTTGAGAAAATTGGCATGACCGGATAGAGGTAATTATGCACACCTTCTCTAACCAATACACGATTGGGTAAACAGTTTTGAACGATACTAACATATTTGATCTCCTTCGAGCCTCTCCAAATCCCCTGAAGTATCTATATCACGTGTAACTGAATCATTGTGCCATGGGATTCTTTTTACCGCTTCTGGGAATTTATGCATAAGGACCCTGAGGCCTACATCTCCTGCAATCTGGTTGATCTCGTCTTTAAATCGATCAATATCAACAATGACCGGATGCCCCGTAGTGCCATTGAACACAGGGAGAAGCATTCCCATCTGTTCCTTTAGAAATTCATTAATGAGAAAATTAATCGTTTGCGGGGTGAGAAAAGGAAGATCTGC
The DNA here is from genome assembly GCA_030633645.1 of Pseudomonadota bacterium. Classification (GTDB taxonomy): domain Bacteria; phylum Desulfobacterota; class DSM-4660; order Desulfatiglandales; family B25-G16; genus JADFWK01. The sequence continues at coordinate 420 of DAOVRY010000307.1, forward strand.
GAGAGAGATCAACACCCCGCAAGCTTTCTCCTCATCGGTGAGACAGGTCAGACCCTTGTGAATGGAAGAGGACATTCCTTTTTTGAAGTTCTCATTGGTAACCAATCGCCCCCCTCCCCATCGGCAAGAAAATGAATACCATTGGTCAACCTTTTTTCCGAGTGCCATACCTGAAGATGAGAATAAACCCGCATTCTCCGTGATAGCTTTCCGAAGATTCGGGGAAACTACCAGTACAAGCGGGGAGATGTGACTTTGCAAGTGCACCCTCAAAGCCCTCTCGAGCAGTCTTTCACCTGTTGGAAGGAGGGCGAGGAGCTTTTCAGATCCAAAACGCTCAGAACCACCTGCACCGAGAAGGACACCAGGAATGGATTCCATTTATGCTCCCTTCAGGTTTCTTAAGGGTAATATGAAAAAGACATCCCTTCCCACGCTCAGGTTCTCAGCAAGGAAATCTTCTTTCCTTATCCTGGCAAGGATGTCTCTTGTTTTCGTTTTTATCGTAATGGTAACAACAGAATTATGAGAAACCTCCTCCACTATGGTTCCCCTGAATCTATTGATTGAAGGACCCGGAGGTTCATCTCTGCTCACATAGATGTCCTCGGGGGAGATTGCAATTTTACTAAGGTTCTCCTTGTCCCAAACCGTTACTATGGTAAATCCTCTACAGTTCGCCTTAACTAGTCCGTTTCCCAAGACCTCGTAACTCTCACAATCAAAGATGTTGGGTGATCCCAAGAAATCGGCCACCTTATACCCATTGGGACTAAAGAAGATCTCTTGAGGCGTTGCAACCTGTTCCAATCTGCCTGACTCAATAACGGCGAGGCGATCGCCGACCTCTTCAGCCTCTTTGAAGTCATGGGTAACAAAAATGGTGGTTAGGCCGAGTCCTTTTACGATCCGCTTGAACTCGATCCTCAGATATTTCCTGGTCTTGATGTCCAGGCTGTTAAAGGGTTCATCCAACAGGAGCACATGGGGGGCCGGGGCAAGAGACCGTGCTAAGGCAACCCTTTGTCTCTCTCCGCCACTCAAATCCTTCGGGTATCTTCCCAGAAGATGGCCGATATTGAGCAAGGTGCACATTTCATCTAATCGAGCCTCAATCTGATTGTGGCCCCACTTTTTTGTTGATAACCCATAAATTATATTCCCCCTCACATCCAGATGGGGAAAGAGAGCCAGGTCTTGAAAGAGATAACCGATTTTCCTCCTGCTGATGGGAATGGTATCTATGGGCTCATCATCGAATAGTACCGACCCTTCATAGGGAGCCAGTCCGCAAATAATATTGAGCAGGGTCGTCTTTCCAGCACCTGTGGGGCCCAGGAGCACCAGAAGTTCCCCATTCGATATTGTCACGCTTATATCTCGGCAAACAAAATTGCTAATGTTTTTGAGCTCTATTGTTGGCATATTATCGCCATTTGCCAGTTAACTGCTGCTCTATAAAGATAAAGAATTTTTCGAAAGACAGACACATTATTGATAGAACGATCAAGCAGACGATGATGATATCTACCCTCATCAGACTCTCTGCCCTCATAAGCAACGCTCCGATGCCAGTGGGGATAGCCACCATCTCAGCGGCTATGATCACCCTCCAGGCCATACCTGCCTCCAACCTCAATCCGGTAAATATATTAGGGAGAGCGAGAGGGAGAAGCACCGTTTTCAATATTTCCATCCTGGATGCCCCGAGGATCTCTGCTGCCTTGATAAAACCCTTGGGCACGGCTCTGATGCCGGTTATCGTGTTATAGAGAATGGGAAAAAAGGAACATATAAATATTATGGTGATGGGCAGCAGTTCCCCTATGCCAAACCAGAGCATCAAAATGGGCAGCCAGCCCAGGGCGGGGATGGGGTACAAAAGGCTGAATACGGGGTGAAGCGCCTTGTTTGTAGCTTCATTCCATCCCATCATGATTCCTAAGGTTACGCCGGCAAGAGATCCCGTGAAAAAGCCGACCAAGACTCGAATCAGGCTACTGAAGAAATTATCAACCAGTACGCCATTGGCAATCAGGTGGCCGAATTCCTCCATTACCACAGAGAAAGGAGGGAAGAAAAACTGCCCGGGGACGAGATTCAATCGGGCTACGACTTCCCACAGAGCCAGGAATATG
>DAOVRY010000264.1 GCA_030633645.1 Pseudomonadota bacterium
GTACTGATTTCATACCTACCACCATTCTATCTAAAATAGTGTCGTGTTCTTTTAGTTCTATTTCGAGTCCATCAAGGTGCTGGATGTGTCTACCATTCTTCAATATGATGATAGAAGGCTTTAGCTTACCATTATCAAAGATCTTCCCCCGGCACACTTTGGTATCGAAAACAAGATCTAAAAGCTCCTCTATATTAGTTCCGGTTTCTGCTGCAATTTTCATGGCCTTTATGCCAAACAGCTTCCTGAACGCAGCAAAAAACTGTACCTGTATCCTCATAGACCTATACCCGCACGTGCACAATACTCACACCTTGGATCCCTCCAGTCACTATTATGACCTCCCTGCGCATTTGTAAATTCAGAACAAGAGTATTGGTAAGGTGGAGGTCTCTCAGGATCACTCCTAAAATATACCTGTTGTCCTCCATTTCTTAGTACACAGATATCACCGGGGTGGTTCGAGCAAAATAAAACGCTTGTGAATAACTTGAATTTCGAAGTAAAAAGAGGCTTGGCAACACAGGAAAACCTGGGATGGGAAGCCCGTGAATCACTGCTGCTTGCCTTTCAAATGACTATCGTACCAAAGTGCCCAATAGCTCTCTGGTGGGGCTTCTAGATAATTTTGCATTGGCTGGCACTTGGCCTTAAGAAGAAAGAAAACAGGGCTGGGGAGATCCCTGGAATACATGGACTCAAAATTTGCCATCCCCTTAGCCACAATGAGGTGTGCCTGGTCAACAAGATCAAGAAATTCCTTTGAAACATGTTCCCAGTCTATCCCCACTCCATCCGTTCCGGTGTCTGCCACCTCAGAAAACCGCCTCTCCAGACTACTTACCTCGAGGTCAGCCCTGGTCACATCGTTCAGGGAAGGGCCGCCCTTCACCACCAAAACCGTTCGTGCAGCCCGCTCTCGAATGTATTCATAGAGTGGCTGATCAAAGTAAATCTCGCCGGCGTTATCACTAAGGTAGAGAACCAAGCCCGGATCTTGTGAGAGGAAACTCTCGAGTCGGGCAACATCATCGTGAAAAAAGGAAAGTCCTTTCTGGATCTGCTCTGGAATGTGAGAAAGGGCCTCATCAGGATCTGTGAAAAAATCCAAGCTATTACCCAAAACCGCCAGGCTCATGCGTGAACGCAGATCATCTCCCACATACCTTTCCAGTTGCGAAAAAACTCTCCGGGCCTGTGCCATCTCCTTGGCCTTAAATTCGGTGTAGGGGTCTGACACTCCTGATCGGCGTCTAATCTCGCTAAGGATCCGATTGGCTGCCTCTGGTGCAGTCATACCCCTCCTCTCTGCATCGATCAGGATTTCACGAGCCACAGCCTTAGCCTCATCTCGAAATTGTGGATCTTCCCCGGCAACCTGGGTGGCCGCTTGTTGAGTAAGATCCATAAGGCAATCAACGCATTGGGGAAAGGGTTTGAAGGGCTCCACCGTTTAGCCTCCTAATGAGGACTTCTTTCCTTTTGATCCTATCAGAGCGAAACCTTAATTCAAGAAAAAAAGATAGGTGAGAAAGTGAGCCCCTGAACATTCGGTAGTCTCCTGTGAGGTGCAACCTGAAATCGTACAAGCGTAATCTCGCTCATTTTACGACTTGATCTTTTACCTTTGATTATTTATTTTCCAATGTTACATAGTGTGAGCAAGACAGGGTTTCAGCGAAAAATGAGAAAACCGATACAGGATCATTAGTGTCAAATGGGAGGGTTACTCATGGCCAGAGTTTATAAACATCTCGAAACCAAACTCATCCACGCCGGTGAACCTGACCCGCCTATAGAGGGCGCAGTCAGTATGCCGATTTTTCAGTCTTCTACCTTTGAATACGCTGGTGCGGCCAGTTACCACGACCTCAAATATATTCGTTTGAACAACACGCCGAACCATATTGCCCTCCATCAAAAGCTGGCGGCCTTAGAGAACGCCGAGGCAGCGCTGGTGACTGCCAGCGGTATGGCGGTGATTTCAACTACCCTTCTCTCCCTTCTCTCTTCTGGAGATCACGTGCTGGCACAAGACTGTCTGTATGGCGGGACACATGATTTGATCACCAAAGATCTTCCCACCCTGGGCATCTCATATGATTTCATCGATGCTGACGATCCGGATTTCTGGAAACACCACTTGCGAACTGAAACCAAAGCGATTTATGTTGAAACAATGACCAACCCGCTGCTCCAAGTAGGAGATCTCAAAGCGGTGGTCGAATTTGCCAAGGCCCATGGGCTCGTTTCTGTGATCGACAATACTTTTGCAAGCCCGGTCAATTTCCGACCACCTGAATGCGGCTTTGACCTCTCGATCCACAGTTGCACCAAATACCTCAATGGTCATTCGGACATTGTAGCGGGCGCTGTCATCGGCCACACTGATCTGATCGAAAAAATCACCCACAAGCTCAACCACCTGGGCGGCTGTCTAGATCCCCACGCATGCTTTCTTCTGGATCGGGGTCTCAAAACACTGGCTCTGCGGGTAAGATATCAGAATGAGAGCACACTCAAAATTGCTCGGTTCCTGGAAGAGCATCCGGCAGTCAAAAAAGTGAATTATCCAGGTCTTGAAAGCCATCCCAGGCACCAGCGTGCCTGCGAACTATTTGACGGTTTCAGTGGTATGTTGAGTTTCGAATTGAAAGGGGGCGTCAAGGCAGCGGAGCACTTTATCCGAAATACGGCGATACCATTTGTCGCGCCAAGCCTTGGGGGTGTGGAAAGCCTCATCACGCGACCGGTCACCACATCTCACTCAGGCATGTCTCCAGAAGACCGGAAAAAACTGGGAATTTCCCAAAGCTTAATCCGGCTATCGGTAGGAATAGAAGCAACTGAAGATATTATTGAGGATTTTGATCAGGCGTTGAGGTTCTAGCCGTCTATATGAAGTAAGATCTTAAAATTTGTGTCAAGCCTGCCCTGGCGCAGTGTGATCATAAGAAGCTATTGTCTCTTTA
>DAOVRY010000060.1 GCA_030633645.1 Pseudomonadota bacterium
AGCGGAAATCCCAAACAAATCTTGGCGAAGTGGAAGATAAGCGATGTCAACTGGCGGCGCCCTAAAGCAGGGTAACGTCAAAGGCCAGGGTATGGGTATCTTTTTTTTGGTTATGCCCTATAACCTAGCCCCTTCATGCGTCGCTTCAAAATGGTAGATTGCGCCCGAAGCCTTAAAAGCATAGGCTCCATTTATATAAACCATATTGAAACTCCCACTAATCCAAACTATGTGGGGCATAATCCAAAAAAAAGATACCCATACCCTGCACTTTGACGTAACCGTGTCTCTATTTGCTTGACCGCCGAAAGCAATTCCTATATATTTATAATGTTAACAAGTTTACCATTGGGACAAATGGAACGAAAAGAAATTGCATATTTCAGGGTCTTTCACGAGGTATCCAGGGCTATCTTGTCGGTGCTTGATTCAAAAGAGGTGTTGCGCCTTATTGTAAAAAGGATCGTTCCTGCAATGAAAATAAAGGCCGCCAGCCTCAGACTCATAGATGAGGAGACGAAGGATTTAGAGCTTGTTGCATCCCGTTTCCTGAGCAAGAAGTATCTGAGAAAAGGGCCTCTGAATGCGGATAAGAGCGTACCAGAGGTATTGGAGGGGAAACCGGTCTTGATTATCGACGCACAGAACGATCCACGAATCCAGTACCCCAAGGAAAAGGTCGAAGAAGGGATTGTTTCAATATTGAGTGTACCTGTTCAGATTCACAACAAGGTAATCGGAATGCTGAGACTGTATACTTCCTCCCCCAGATCCTTTACAGAGGAAGAGATTGGATTTGTGTCCGCCCTGGGCGAAATGGCTGGACTGGCCATAATAAATGCCAGAATGTACGAAAAGGAGAAGGAAAAGTTGACCAGGCTTTTCAAAAGAGGAGGAATAGAGCCTGTCCATCATGTAAAAATGAAACGCTACGGGGTCAAAGCTGTATCCCGGGAAGCTTTTGACACCAAAAGATCCACCGAATTTTTCAAGATTTTACATGAGGTTTCTCGAGATCTCCTTTCTGATCTGAACTCAGGGGAGGTCTTAGATTCAATGGCAGAAAAAATCTGCCAGATTATGTATATTAAGGGATGTTGTGTATATCTTTTGAACGAGACAACTGGCAGGCTAGACATGGTTGCATCAAGAGGATTGAGCGATGAATATGTTCAAAAAGGACCTCTTCAGGCAGATAAGAGTATGCCAGATGTAGTAAAGGGAACGACAGTTTTTATAAAGGATGCTGCTGCAGACGATAATATACAGTATCGAGATGAGGCAAAAAAAGAGGGTATCGTGTCTATTCTGGCTGTTCCCATTGTTGTGAATGAATACGTTATTGGAGAAATACGCCTTTATTCGGCAGAACAAAGGGAATATGATAGTGAGGAGATAGACTTTATCCTGGCACTTGCTGAAATTGGCGGCATTGCCATTACCAATACCAAATTTTACCAGAGACTGCAGAATGATATAAGATTCTGGGAATCAACCCTCTCGTACCTTGATAGGGCTTAGAGAGATATCAGGAGATCTTTCTTTTCTTTACGTAGTAGTTTTTCAGATCAATTAGCTTACCCGCATACTCCTTCCGGTAGTAGAGAAATTGATAGTTTTCAATCTCCTCAGCCAACGGCTCCAGGAACGGCATTATATCGATCCCGAAACTGTTCATCTTTCTTTTGTCGGCTTCATGAATAATGAGGAGGCAGTAATAATTCATAAGGAGTCGCAACCTTGTTTCCCGCCGAAATAGATAGGCCCTTCCCCCAATAGAATTTGCCAAAAAACCGGCGTATCGGTAAATGGTATCCAGAGAGGGTGGCAGCCCATCCTTTTGGCTGCATCTATCCGCTGACATAAGCCATGGGTACAGTGCCGCCAGGTTCATCTCCAAGGTATCAGCTTCATTCTGCAAAATCAGTCCTATGAGCTTTAGATCCTGTAAACTTAATGCCCTATAAAAATGGTATATATTTTTGATAATCGTATCAATTTTCAATCCTTCTCCTGCTGGAGTAGGAGGCTTTGAGGATAACCGATGAATCATCTTCTTAAAATGGGTGTGCATATCTTCCCCTATGCCCAACTCCCTAATATAATCCTTTTTATCAAGATATGTAAGAAACTCTATAAGCTCTTTTTCCATCCTCCTGCATTCATCTTCAACGTCCGTGGCTTGGACCTCAACTCTTTGTTCTCCTGAAACCTCTTCGGTTTTTTTCTCAGCAGTTACCGCTTCCGCCTCTTGAGCTCTTTCCTCTCGATCCATGTCTGCATTCTCAACAGTTGCTTGTTTTTCGCCTTCCTTGCCATAATAATAACTGAAGTAGTAAACCAGCAAGCCACCGATAATAAGGGCAATAGCCAGGAGTAATAGACCCTTATTCCGTCTCATTTCTTAGCCCTCCATTTGAGATTGAAGATTTAAGGGTAAATCAAGCGTTACTTTCGTTCCCCTGCCACCCCTGCTCTTGATGTCAATTTCACCCTGGTGATTCATTACGATTTGATAAACCATAGTCAGCCCCAATCCAGCCCCCGTTATCTTGGAAGTAACAAAGGGATCCAGGATGGAGTCAAGTTCGTCCTCGTCTATGCCAATACCAGAATCTTCTATCACGATCTGGATGTGAGAGTCCACCCCCCGTGCCCTCAGCTTAAGTGTGCCTCCCGAAGGCATAGCCTCTATACTATTCTGGACAATATTCTTCAATGCCCTCATTATCTGTGCCTTATCCACCGCAATAGGAGGCAAACCCTCTTCAATATTTGTTTCAAGATGGATGGATTTCTGGGATAGGGCAGGAGAGAAATTTTCAATAACCGTGGACAACAGATTGTTCATGTTTGTTGGCTGGGGATATGCGGTATGCATTCCTGCGATCTCTTTTACATCCTGGACGAGTTTTTCGAGCCTTGATGTCTCTTGAAGGATGATGTCAACATACCTATGGAATTTATGGTTCTTCCCTAGCCCAGCTTTCATCCTCGCTGCAAAGCCCCCTATGGACATAATCGGGTTCCGTACCTCATGGGCCACTCCCTGAACCAGATTGGCCGAGGCTGCTAATCGCTCCGATCGAATCAATTTCTGTTGTGTAACTTTGAGTTCCTCAGCAGTGAGTTTGAAGCTCTCCTCCAGCCTCTGGTAAAGCTTTGCGTTGTCCAGGGCAACAGCAATCTGCTGAGCAAGGGCTGTCAGGAGATCAAGGTCTTCCTCGGTAAACGGCCCCCCGTTCTTTTTGTTGATAACCTGAAGGGCACCTATCGTCTTTCCCCGGATAGCAAGCGGAACACAGATGAGTGACCGTGTCCTAAAACCTGTTTCCTTGTCAAACCGATCGCTAAATCTCCTTTCCTTTTCCACATCTTCGACAATCATCGGCTTTCCGTTCTGTATGACAGATCCAGCAATTCCCTCACCCTGCTTCAATCTCTTTGTCCGGACAAATCCACCCTTCTTACCCCGTGCCAATGTAAAAATGATATCCCCTGTTTCTTCATCAAGCTCAAGGACTGAACTGGCCTCAGCCTCCATAAACTCCTCGGCCACCTTCATGGCAAAATCAAGTACATCGGAGATTTGGAGTGATGAGTTTATAAGGGCACTGGACTTTAACAGGGCAGATAATGCCCTCCTATCCGTATCACTACTGAGACCTTTCATTATATTCTCTATCGTTCTACTATTATTCCCTACTGTTTTTTTTTGGGGGTCCTCTCTATTATTTAAAGGACACAATTAATAAACTTTTTGATAATAACCTAAATACTGCCATTGGTACAATAAAAAAACATGTCTCTCATGCTTTACAATGGCCATGTTTCCGCCTTCAAAGGTACCCACCGTCATTTATGCAAAAGCAAAAGTCCTTGACCACCTGAAAAACCTATGCTATTAAATGAATCGTCATTCATAATTGAGCCTTGCCTTTCACCTGTTCATTAAGGAGGAAAACATGGATCACGCAATCCAGCCTGCCCTTGAGCGCTATCTGGGTATCCCAGGCTCCTTTGTCCTGCTGTTCATTTTAGTTGTTGGCCTCGCACTCTTTTTTTACATTATCTATAAGCGGTATTTATTGTTGAGTTCCGGAAAACCGGATCGCAGACTCGATTCATTGGGACAGAGGGTTTACGATCTGATTGTCTATGGCATATTGCAATGGAGACAGACCCGCTATCCCTGGATTGGCATACTCCATATCATGATTTTTTGGGGATTTGTAGTTCTGGCCCTCAGGTCAATAACCCTCTATGGTTTAGGGATAAAGGCCGGGTTTGTTTTACCTCTTATGGGGGGCTCACTGGGAGATGTCTATGATCTTGTTAAGGATCTATTTGAGATTATCGTCCTCTTTGCCTGTATAGCAGCTATACTTCGCCGGGCTATTTCCAAACCTGCCAGATATGAATTCAAACATGGAAAGGCCCATAAATTTCACGCCTATCTTGTGCTGGGTTTGATCAGTTTGCTGATGGTAACTGATATTGCCTTAGATGGGAGTGGAATAGTGCTTGGGGAAAAATATACGTTTTTTCTGCCCGCAGCTCACAGTGCTTCTTATCTCTTCTCTGGCCTTAGCCAGCCTGCCTTAAAGACCCTTTTCCTGTGGAACTACTGGCTTCATATTCTGACACTCATGGTTTTCCTCAACTACCTCCCTCTTGGGAAACACTTTCACATTATTACGGGCCTGTTCAACGTGTTCCTCCACAAGCTCAAGAAAGGTTCTATAAAACCTCCCCGGTGGGACGTTGCAAATATTGAGGACCTGGACTCTCTAGGAGTTGAGACGGTGGAAGATTTCACCTGGAAACATATCCTCGACTTCTATACGTGTACTGAATGCGGCCGCTGTTCTGACAACTGCCCTGCAAATACGGTTGGGCGACCGCTATCACCCATGGAGGTTACCATAAAGGTCAGAGATTACGCCTATCAAAACAGGCCCCTGTTTGGTTTTACCGGGAAGAGAAATTCACAAGACCTGAATCTTCCCTTGATCGGAAATATTCTTACCCCTGATGAAATCTGGTCATGCACAACCTGTGGAGCCTGCGAGGAGGAATGCCCAGTCTTTATTGAATATATTGATAAGATTATAGACTTACGGAGATATATGGTTGAGTCTGCCATGGTCCCAAAAGATTTCCAGGATGCCCTCCTGCGCTTTGAGAAGACAGGTAACCCCTTTGGCAAACCACCAGCGAAAAGGGCTGATTGGGTGAACGAGCTGGATAATGTTCCTGTCAAGATACTCGAAGAGGGAGATGAGGTTGACGTCCTTTATTTTGTTGACAGTTATGCCTCCTTTGATCCCCAGATTCAGCAGATAGCTATGGCTATTGTCAGAGGTCTCAGCAAGGCAGGTGTAAACTTTGGCATACTCGGTCCCAGGGAATCGGATTCAGGCCATCAGGTCAGAAGACTCGGTGAGGAAGGTCTCTTTCAATTCTTAGTGGAGGAGAATGTGGAGACATTCAAGACCTGCAAGTTTAAGGAGATTGTTACAACAGACCCCCACGCCTTCAATACCCTCAAAAAGGATTATCCCGACAATTTGGTTGTAAAACACTACACGGAGTTCTTTCTCTCCTTGATTGAAAGCGGCCAGCTCAAGCCGCTTAAACCCCTTGACAATGGAGACATCTATACCTACCATGACCCCTGTTATCTGGGAAGGCATAATGGCATCTATGAGGCTCCGAGGAAGATGCTTGCCTCAATCCCGAATATAAAGATCGTTGAAATGGAAACCAACAGGGATAGGAGTTTTTGCTGTGGCGGTGGTGATGTCAATCTCTGGTATGACATTGAGGAGGAGGAGATGAGAATGGGTGAGAGAAGAGTGCGCATGGCCCATGATGCAGGAGCCACTGTTATTGTTACTGCCTGCCCGTTTTGCCTCCTCAACTTCGATGATGCTATTAAGACAACTGGACTTGAAGGGGAACTGAAGGTTGTGGATTTGATAGAACTTGTTATGAGCACGGTATAGAATAAGGGGAACTGATCGGGCACCATTTTATTGAATGCCTTATTGATTGAGAAGTCAACCACCATCCCTAAAAAG
>DAOVRY010000309.1 GCA_030633645.1 Pseudomonadota bacterium
AACCCCACATATGTGACCAGTGCAAGACCCGGTGGAATTTTTTTTGAGATATCGCCCGCCCGCCTCGCCTGAGCGAGAGCGATGGCGGGCAGGCCTTTCAAAAACAGCCATGACCTCCTTTAGAGCGTGAACGACTACTCACTATGGTTCATGCCAACACTTTTGAACGATACCAAAGAATTGCGTCATCCTTTAGCCTTGTAACAATATAATCGGCAATTCAGCATTAAACATTACTTTCTTGTTGACAAATCCCGCTTCTTCTATTTATATTCTTGTATAACATTCCATAAGGGTGAAGGAAATGGTGAAGAAATCATACTTTTCAGCATGCGATTTTTTTCTTTTTAGCTTCTTTTGCTATTTCCCTGTCCGCGGCCCGGATTGAATGGACCAATAGAGGAAATCTCAGGCCGTGGAAAGATAAAAATTTCCACGGCCTTTTTTATTCGCCTTCGCCAGGATACCCTGTCCCGATTCATCGGGATTGCAGGGATGATCGGCCTTCGCTAAAAGCTCCGTCCCGACTGAAGATGGCGGGGCGAACGCGCCGAAGCTTGAACAGCGCCCGTCCTCCGCAGTAGCTTGCTACGGAGGATGGAAAGGCGGGTTGGCTTCGGCGAATTCCGCTTTGATTCGCCTTCGGCGAAATAGCCTGTCCCGCTATATAGCGGGACTGCGGCGAGCTTCATTATTCCTATACCATAAGAAGGGAGAGAAGAGCATGTCTGTATCCAAAAAGATTAGTACCTCGATTGAGAGTGCCTCGTGGGTAAGAAAGATGTTTGAAGAGGGTGGCCTCAGAAAGGCACAATATGGTTCTGAGAACGTTTTTGATTTTAGCTTAGGTAACCCAAATCTCGAGCCTCCAGCCAAGGTCAAAACGATATTGAGGGAATTGGTTTCTAACAATTCTCCAGGCGTGCACGGATATATGCCGAATGCTGGATTTGTTGAGACACGGCAGGCTGTAGCTGATTACTTGAGCAATGTGAATGACTTTTCCTTTGATTGTGAGGACATTGTTATGACAGTAGGTGCAGCTGGGGCCACGAATGTGGTTTTGAGGGCTATCCTTGATCCAGGGGATGAGGTAATTATGCCGGCGCCCTATTTTATGGAATACAATTTTTACATAGATAATTATGGTGGTGTTCCGGTAGTGGTTACTACCAAGCCTGACTTTTCTCTTGATCTTTTTGGCATTGAAAATGCTATCACTTCCAATACCAGAGCGGTATTGATAAACAACCCTAATAATCCAACAGGAAAGGTTTATAGAAAAGATGAGCTCAGTCAATTGGGTGAACTATTAACCCTTTACAGCCAAAGGAGGGGAGAGCCAATCTATCTGATATCTGATGAGCCATATAGCAAGATCATCTATAATGGCTTGGTATGTCCATCTATATTTGATGCGTATACCGAGAGTTTTTTGGTAACCTCCTTTTCAAAAGACCTCTCTCTGCCTGGAGAGAGAATCGGATACATTGCTATTCATCCCCTCATTGCTGAAAAGGAAATCATTATAGGCGGCCTCACCTTATGCAACAGAATCTTGGGATATGTGAATGCCCCTGCCTTAATGCAGCGGTTGGTGCCGTTCCTGTTAGAGGAGTGTGTTGATATAGCCCTGTACCAGCGAAAGAGAGATATTCTGTGTAAAGGTCTGGAGGCGGCTGGTTATAGGTTTGCTGTGCCAGAGGGAACCTTTTACCTCTTTCCGGAAACCCCTATCCCGGATGATCTGGAGTTTGTGAACTCCCTGATGGAGGAAAACATTCTCACTACCCCGGGTTCGGGCTTTGGAGGACCTGGGCATATCAGGGTTGCCTTCTGTGCAGACGACAAGACAATTGAAAAGGCCCTCCCTGGGTTTGCCAGGGTACTAGAAAAATACAGATAGGGAGGTTGTCATGTATTCAAAGGTGGTTCTTCTCAGATTTCCTCGAGAGATAGTCAATGAGCCTATTGTGGTCAATTTGGTAAAGAGGTTTGACCTCTCTTTTAACATATTAAAGGCGACGATCTACCCGAGGAAAGAAGGCATGGTAGTTATGGAGCTAAGCGGCAATCGGAAAAATTATAACGCTGGGGTCAAATATCTGAAAAATGTCGGCGTAAAGGTTGAGAACATAAGCCAAGATATAAGGCGAAATGAGGAAAGATGTTTCCATTGTGGTGTCTGCACAGCGGTCTGTCCTACTGGAGCCCTGTATATTGAAAGGCCAGAGATGAGTGTTGCCTTTGAAAAAGATAGGTGCAGTGCCTGCGAACTGTGCGTAATAGCCTGTCCAGTAAAGGCCATGGAAGTTAGTTTCGACAGAGCCCTGCTCGACTAATTATCCATTCTAATATCGCAAACCCGGTCCTCTGGGCCGGGGCAGAGTCCATCGGCTCTGCCTGAAAGGTATATCTAATTCGACCATGCCCGTTTTCTCAAGGCCATATCTATTTTGTGAGGAGGAAGCACCCCACTATGTGGGGTTTAACAAGTTCATGGGAAATTCCCAGGTGTTTGGGGCCGTAAACCCCACATAGTG
>DAOVRY010000158.1 GCA_030633645.1 Pseudomonadota bacterium
GCCACTCTCCTCAGAGCGTTTTAAGGCAAATGTAGTATCCGCCATGCAAAAGAAAAGGATAATCGGTGTAACCAGCAGGTACGTCATCATTTCAAAGAAGAAATAGGTGTTTAAAGGGGGCCGCCCTTAAATTTCTAAATAAAAAACTATAGGTCAGGCATTGAATCTTAGAGGAGAACTTAGGTTCTAAAGCAACTTATGGATAGGGGCCATGCCTTGAATCGTGAATTTTCCTTCCTGTGAATGATGCGGCCTCATACGAAATCCCATGGTTCTTGGCATGCCTTTAGGTTTCAGTGTAGACTAGCTACCGTCTAGCTTTCAATGATGGATATGCGATAGCATCGATGGAGTAAGTTTTTTTGCACATATTAAGGAGCCACCAATGAAGATAGCCATAGCGGCTGAAGGTAGCGATTACCAGGCGAGAGTAGCCCACAGGTTCGGGATGTCCCCGTATCTGGTGATTGTTGATCTGGATAGCGGTGAGTTTGAGCCTGTTACTTCCCCAGGCGCCTCAGGGAAAGGGGGAGCGGGTGTCCAAGCCGTTGTGCTTGCTGTCAGCAAAGATGTCCACGCAGTCCTGACTGGCTACTGTAGTCCTGTTGCCCGTAGTCATCTCATGTCGAACGGCATAGAGGTGGTGACTGGTGTCAGTGGCACGGTTGGAGAAGCTGTAGAAAAATACAAGAAGGGGGATCTACCGAAGCCCTTGGAAGCTGATGCTGATCGCAGGACCGGCGATCGAAAAATTGATAGGGTTACTCTCATCCGCGCAATGAGAAGTTCTGTCAGACAACTTACAACCCTATTGCCGGTAATGATAGGTGTCGTTCTACTCATAGGTTTGTTGAACACGGTCGTTTCAAAAGCTGTCCTAATGTCAATATTCTCAGGTAATGCGGCGCTAGACACGCTTTGGGGGGCGTGCTTTGGTAGTATTCTTGCCGGAAATCCCATTAATAGCTATGTGATTGGGGGGGAGTTTTTGAAGCATGGGGTTAGCCTCTTTGCCATTACCGCCCTCATTGTCACCTGGGTGACTGTGGGGGTAGCGCAGTTGCCGGCTGAGATTGCAGCACTGGGCAAGAGATTTGCACTTTTCAGAAACGCCATCTGCTTCGTTGCTTCTCTACCTATTTCTATCCTTACGGTAGTCATCTTTAGGCTTGTAACGAGGTGAGTTGTTTGAACAAGCAGAGTGCTCAAAAATCAAAGAACATAAAATATCTCAGAGGCACGGTTCTTTTTCCAGTTCTTGTTCTGGTCACTTACGGGATAATATTTGCCATACTACCTGACAAGGCATGGCTAGCTCTGAGGAGCAGTGGCACTGTTTTCCTGAAACTGCTCCAGCCCTTGGCCTGCGTGTTTATGGTGATGTTGGTTCTGAATCTTCTTGTGAAACCTGCCCAGATTGCCAGGTTTCTTGGCAAAGGCGCTGGTGTCAAGGGCATCATCTTTTCAGTGGTGGCCGGGATCATCTCCATGGGGCCCGTGTACGCGTGGTATCCTTTGCTAAAGGAGGTCAGGGAAAAGGGTGCTGGGGACGGTCCAATAGCCATATTCCTGTACAACAGGGCTGTCAAACCATTTCTTTTGCCCGTAATGATCGCCTACTTTGGATGGGCTTATGTTGGGATATTGACCATACTTACCGTCTCGGTCTCAATTGCCGTTGGATATTGTCTGACCGTTTTAATGAGGAACAACTCAAAAAGGAGGTACCCACATGGATTTGAGCAAATTTGATGAACATACCCTTCTTTTGGCGGCGCTCAGGAGCGAAATAGACAGCAAAGTGGTTTATAAGCAGGTTGCGGATAGGGTTAAGAATGCATTACTCAAGGATAAACTGAAGTTTCTGGCCTCGCTTCCATAAATTTAAGGGTCAGGTATGCTGCCTCTGAAATTGCACGGCTCTGTGCCGGACTCTATCAAGAGTGGCAAGCTTCTGTAACCATGGAGGGTGAAATATTGCATATTCTTTCTATCTATGGAAGCCCCCGTCGTAAGGGAAATACCTCTCTGTTGCTCAAGGAGGCCGTTCAAGGAGCAAGTGAAGCAGGAGCTGACGTGGAGGAGGTAGTACTCCGTGATCTGAAGATGTCTCCGTGCCTTGAGATTTATGGGTGTAAAAAAAACGGTCGGTGCGTTATCCAGGATGACTTCCAGAGCATTTATGATAAGCTCTTATCGTGCCAAGGGCTCATCCTGGCCTCACCGATATTTTTTTACACGGTAAGTGCCCATACCAAGATCCTTATGGATCGCTGTCAATCTCTGTGGGTAAAGCGATACTGGCTGGAAAGGGCAGTCCGCGGACAGGGAGAACCTCGCCGGAAAGGGCTCTTCATTTCAGTGGGGGCGACCAAAGGTAAAAAGCTGTTTGACGGAACCCTTCTTACCGTCCGGTATTTTTTCGATGTACTTGAGGTACAACTCTGGCGATCCCTCCTGTACCGGGGCCTCGATTTCGAGGGCGATGTGCTGAAACACCCTGAATATTTACAAGAGGCATATCAGGCGGGGAAGGAACTGGTCCAGGCAAGTGAGGATTTGAAGCACCAGTAGATATGCCTTTGGCCGCCTCCGGTTGTGGCCCCGTGTCTCTCCCAGTGGAGATCTGGAAGAGAGGATAGAGCCAATAATCTGCTCCGAACATCGGTGCCTTTTGATGGGCAGCAAAAGATGAGCTTTACAAAGAGAAAAGAGCGAGAAAACCTCGATCATAGGAAGGCTTGCTATGGGGAACACGGGCAGCAAAGAGAATGAAAACCGGGAACTCATGATTCTGAACCATGCCGTTGAGAACACGAATGAGGCTTTTGTTACTATAGACCAAAACCATAAGGTCTTATTCTTTAATAAAGCAGCGGAGCGAATTTTCGGCTACGGTCGAGAAGAGATCATTGGGTACGATCTTAATGTGATTATGTCACCTGCCTGTAGCAGAAACCACCGCGAGGCGGTAGCCCGCTATGTGAAGACCAGGATTCCCGGACGCATTGGACATGTTACAGACATGGTGGCAAGCAGGAAAAACGGTGATACCTTTCCCGCCTCAATCTCGTTTTCCGTCACCGAGGTGGAGGGAAGGCTCTACTTTACCGGTATTGTGAGGGATCTGACGGAAACCAAGGAACTAGAGGAACAAATTGTCCAATCGGAACGATTGGCCGCCCTCGGCCAGATGGTTGCCGAGATCACCCATGAGATCAGGAATCCCCTCATGATGATCGGTGGTTTTACCCAACAGCTGGCTCGGGTTACTGAGGATGAGAAGAAGCTTGAAAAGTTACATATCATTTCCGAAGAGGTCAAGCGCCTGGAGAGACTGCTTTCGGACCTCAGGGAGTTCTACATAACAAAGGCAATGGCCTCAGATCCAGTGAATATAGCTGAACTGCTCAAAGAGGTTTTCTCACTGGCAAAGGGGGACTTCAAGAGGCACAACATCCAGGCAGAGCTAAACCTGGATAATAAGGCCGTAATAGTGGCAGGAGACAAGGGTAGTTTGAAGCAGGTATTTTTAAACCTCGTGAAGAATTCAATTGAGGCCATGGAGGCCGGCGGAAAGCTTTTGGTACAGAGCAAGGTGTCAGGCGATAAGTTGGAAATAGTTGTTACCGATAATGGTTGTGGTATCCCCGAAGGCGGCAAAGACAAGATCTTTTCACCCTTTTTTACGACCAAAAAGCATGGAACAGGGCTTGGTCTGTGTATCTCAAGGCGGATAATTGAAGGTCATGAGGGAAGTTCATTGTCGGTAAGAAGCGAGGAGGGGATTGGAACTTCCTTCAAGATTAGCTTACCCTTGTACCGTGGAGCTCTTGAAGGTGCAAACAATGTTTCAGACAGAGGGCCGGTAGGTGGGAAGTGAAAAATAGCTCTTCCCCTCAGGAACATGCTGCCCGTGACTTGATCGTTATTTGTATCTGTCATATGTTTTTAGGCTGTTGCCGAAATCCCTTTTCGCTTGGTCTAAAACGTTTTCTGATAAATCTAAGGCTTGCTCCAGGCGATGTCAAAACTCGCCTTTAGGGCTCAAACAGTTGAC
>DAOVRY010000233.1 GCA_030633645.1 Pseudomonadota bacterium
AATTCTGTAATCGTAATGAATCAGCAAAAGAGAAGCCTCGCTGTTGGTCTGGTGAATTATCAATCAGCCGATGTGGAGAAGATTATGGGACTTAAAACCTCGGAGATTGAAGAAATATTGGGATACAAACACTACGATGAGATCATCCATAAAGATAATCTTGTCTTAATGGATAATCATTGGGAGGCATAGAGGAAATCTTGGCGGTCAAGGAGATGATACAGGGTATGGCCCGTGAAGCCAAGCTTTCTGCCAGACAATTAAGGACCGCCCGTAGGAGTGAAAAGGATGCAGCCTTGGACTTCATGGCAGAGAATATACTCGCCAGGAAAGAGGAGATAGTCAAGACAAATGCCGAGGATGTCACCCTTGCCCGAAAAAAGGGCTTGAGTCCGGCAATGATAGATCGGTTAACCCTCGATCAAAAAACAATAGGCTCAATGGTTGCCGGATTGCGGGAAGTGGCCGCCCTTCCTGATCCAGTTGGTGAGGTATCCGGTATGTGGAAAAGACCAAATGGATTGCAGGTTGGGCAGGTAAGAATACCCTTGGGAGTTATCGGCTTCATTTACGAGTCCAGGCCCAATGTGACTGTAGATGCAGCTGCTCTCTGCCTCAAATCAGGTAATGCGGTTCTCTTAAAGGGTGGATCAGAAGCCATAAGCTCCAATTTGATTCTGAATGAGCTCTTGGCAGCGGCGCTGAGAAAAGCCAACCTACCGGAAAAATCGATCCAGGTGATCCCCTCAACCGATCGTGAGGCGGTTGGTATCCTTTTGGATTTGGATGATTATGTTGATATAATTATTCCCAGGGGTGGCGAAGATCTCATCAGGTTTGTTGCAGAAAACTCACGAATCCCGGTACTAAAGCACTATAAGGGAGTGTGCCATGTGTACGTAGATGAATTCGCTGACGTGGAAATGGCGCGAAAGATATGTTTCAATGCCAAGGTGCAAAGACCTGGGGTCTGTAATGCCATAGAAACGATGCTCGTGCATAAAAAGGTGGCCCCCTTATTTTTGCCTGAAATGATAAGAGAATTTAGCAATGCCGGTGTTGAAATACGGGCCTGTGAAGAGTCCGCAAAACTGATCCCTGGTCTGAAACGAGCCGAGGAGGGGGACTGGCCAGCAGAGTTCTTGGATCTTATCCTCGCGGTTAGAATTGTTGAGAATATGGATGAGGCCCTGGATCATATTGAACGGTATGGTTCGAATCACACAGAGGCAATCGTTACAGACAACTATGAGCGGTCTCAGCAATTTCTGGAAAGGGTAGATGCCTCAGTAGTACTGGTAAATGCCTCCACCAGATTCAATGATGGTTTTGAGCTTGGTCTCGGTGCAGAGATTGGGATCAATACGGCGAAGCTGCACGCATATGGACCAATGAGCCTAAGGGAGTTGACCATCACAAAGTTTATCGTATTTGGCTCTGGACAGGTAAGGACGTGAGATTAGGTATCCTGGGAGGAACCTTCAATCCGATTCATTTCGGTCACCTGAGGGCAGCTGAGGAGATAGCGGAAAGCTTAGGTCTCGAAAAGGTCTATCTCATACCATCTGGAATGCCACCCCACAAGAGCCCCCACCCCCTCGCTGATTTTCCTCACCGGTTAGAAATGGTAAGGCTGGCAACCACCATTTCCCCTCTCCTTGAGGTGTGGGATATTGAGGGGAAGAAGCCTGGATTTTCCTATTCCATAGAAACACTGCAGTTATTTCATTCCTCATTTGGATCTCAGCTTGAGCTGTTCTTTATTCTCGGCACAGATGCCTTCTTTGAGATAAAGACCTGGAAGGAATACCTGGGCCTCTTCAGATATGCCTCGTTTGTTGTTATCAATAGACCGGGCTATACTACAGAGGACTTTTTTACCTTCCTCGACTCTCTCAATGCCGGGTTTGAATGGGATCCTGAGAGAGAATGTTTTTGCCATCCGTCAGGGACTATTTTACTGAGAAAGCACACAACCTTGATGGATATTTCAGCAAGTAGAATTAGGGAAACGGTGGCCATGAGAAAATCTATTCGGTTTCTGGTCCCCGAGGTAGTGCGAGAATATATAGAAAAGGCAGGTTTATACGTGGTGAATGAATCCACTCGGTAAGGCCCTCATATGTGTTGACATTATCCGTGAAAGGAAGGCAACTGACCTTGTCCTGCTTGAGGTCGGAACCCTAACCTCCATAGCCGACTACTTTCTGATTGCCAGCGGCAAATCGAGCAGGCAGGTCCAGGCTATCGCCCAGCACCTGCAGAGCAGAATGAAAGAGGAAGGTTTCACCCGCTTCGGCGTTGAAGGGGAACGGGATGGCCACTGGATCTTGGTGGACTATAGTGATGTTGTCATTCACCTCTTTTACCAGCCAGTGCGAGAATTCTATAACCTCGAAGGGTTATGGGTTGAAGCCCCGCGGGTGAACATAGACAGAGATAGGAATACTCGGAAAAGTGAGAATTAAGAATCTTTTTCTCCTCATTGTGGCCTTTTTGGTAAGTGCCACCGCTTTGGCAGATTCCCAAGCCGGGCTCTTATCTCCCCAAGAGGAAACCAAACTTGGTCAGCGATTTCTTGCCAGTATCAGCGCCCACTATGAGTTTGCTGATTACCCTTACATCGTTCAATATATCAACGACCTCGGTACTTACATAGGTCGTCAAGTAGAGGTACCTTACTTTCCTCTCGAGTTTTACCTGATAAAAGACAATACCATTAATGCATTTGCAGCTCCTGCCGGTCACGTATTCTTCTTTTCAGGTCTGATCATGGTGATGGACAATGTAGATGAGTTTGCCTCGGTACTGGCACACGAGCTCGGCCATGTGAGTGCCAGGCATCTTGCCGCGAAGATTGAACGATCCCAAAAGATTAGCTGGGCCACGATGGCTGGCATACTGGCTGGGATTCTTATTGGAGGCAAGGCAGCAGGTGCCCTCATCACCGGCTCTATGGCCGCCGGAATTCAGGCCGAACTGGGCTACAGCCGTGACGATGAAAGGCAAGCTGATCAGTTGGGAATAAAATACGCGTATCTGTCAGGGTTTGATCCCGAGGGGATGGTCACCATATTACAAAAGATGCAACGGGAGAGTTGGTATGGCGGCCAGGGGACTCCATCTTACCTCCTTACCCATCCGGGAGCAGCAGAGAGGATGGCCAACATCGAGGCAATGTCGCGGGGACATAAGATGATGCCTGAACCCGATGAGACAAAGAAACTACGCCTCCGTTTTCCAATCTTCCAT